>CAYTDY010000037.1:0-12702 GCA_964436665.1 uncultured Desulfobacteraceae bacterium | reverse complement strand
TGGGACGTATGTCACAATTATCGGATGGGATATCTTTTCTGCTTGAGGCAAATCCCAAAAACAATAAATAGTATTGAGTTACTACGGAGAGCATATTATTGTTTGCATCATATGTAATCAAGAATGGTGGAGATGGGTCATGAGGTCTTCTCTTCTGTTCCAGGGCTTCCGCCAGTCACATCAGAAAAGACCTCATGTCCCCTATTTCCATTGTAAACTATTTGATACTCTCCGCAGTAATTTAAGTGAGGATATTAATTAAGAAAGATAAAAGATATACGAGAATAGAACTAAGGCCATCTACTGTTTATATACCCCCTGGCAATTACCCTTTTTTATCTTCCCTACCATGTCATCTATGGTTTGAATAGGATTAAAGAATTCTGTAAGTGCGCTTCCAACATGTTCGATTCTATGGCAGTCACTATCTCCAGTAGATGGTAGTTTAAGGTTAGAGGCTGCCTGGATGGCCTTTTCATTCAAATTTAACTAATCAACTACTCAGCAAACAAGCAACCCATATCTCGCAACTAACAAAAAACTATCCCTAATTCAAAATCCCTAAATACTTATCTATTTATAAAGCCCAACATCCCTTTAATACTATTTTTAATAAAGTGTGATTCCCTTTTTCTTATGTCGGAATCTAATTGATAAAAAGAACTCAAATGGCTATCCTTGGCAAGGATCTCTCTGAGGATTTCCTCTTCATTCAGATTGAGACCCTTATCCCGTCTCTCTTTTATTATAGTTAGCCAAAATATTATCTGCTCTTTAGCTATTTTTAGCATACTGACTGCATCTTCCAGGAGTCCATAATGACCATAACATATTAGTTGAGGCTTCCTCTCAATAATAAGTGAGATGCTATTCAAGGCAATCTCAGGCATAAAGGGAGGTGGAGCAGCAGGCCTGATATAAGGTTTATTCCCTGAAGGGACACTGACACCTGCAACCTCACCAGCAAAAACAAGATTTCCAAAGAAAAAACACAGATGATGGGATGCATGCCCTGGTGTTTCCAGTGATTGGATTATATAATCTTTCCATTGGATATCACGTTCTGAGCAAATCCTTTCCCTGCTCACAGATGAAGGTCGACCCCATACCCTTGCCAAATCTCCGAGAACATTCACCGAACCTTGCCAGAGCTTTGTTGGATGAGAAAGATGGAAAACTGCCTGAGGATGGCAAACAATAAAAGGGTCTGGATAGTTCTTTATTAAATCCCCACATCCACCAGCATGATCGAGATGGATATGAGTAAGAAGAATATAATCAACACCCTTGATTCCTATCTCTCTTAAGGCATTAAGTAATGTATTAATAGTAGCAGAAGGACCAGGATCAATTATTATAGCCCGATCCCCTTCTTTAATTATCCAGCTACTTATAAAACGGGTGAAACCTGGGATGGGTAAATCCAGATCAACAAGAAATAGATTCTCAAGAATCTTATGTATGGCCAATTATAAGTGCCTAAAGTGAACTAAAGCCCGCCCTGGCGCGACGTGCTTTAATCAAATTGTTAAGTCTATAAGGTGCTATATGCTCGGATCAGCCTATTAAGATTATAGGCCAGGTCTGGGCCAGGGTTAAAAGTGTCTAAAGTTATACGCGATATGTGTCGTCTACCTTACATAGCAATTCAAAATACCACAATTTTTAAATTCATGATATTAAGCATGCCAATCAGGAAGGAAATTCAAATTTGGCCACCTCTCCTAACTCCTCTTCGATCCTCAAGAGCCTATTATACTTGCATATCCTTTCTGAGCGGGAGAGAGATCCTGTCTTTATCTGTCCACTACCAGCAGCCACGCTAAGATCAGCTATAAAGCTATCTTCTGTCTCTCCTGAGCGATGGGAGATAATTGTCTTCCAGCCGGTTCTGTGGGCCATCTCAATTGCCCGGAGTGTCTCTGTAAGAGTTCCTATTTGGTTAAGTTTTATCAAAACAGCATTGGCAGATCCCTCTTTTATGCCTCTGGCGATTCTGTCAGGATTTGTAACAAAGAGATCATCACCCACAATCTGAATCTTGTCTCCTAATCTTTGAGTCAAGATTTTCCAGCCATCCCAGTCATTCTCATCGAGACCATCTTCAAGGGAGAAGATAGGATAGCGATTAACCCAGTCAGCGTAAAAGTCTATCATCATCACAGAGTCCCTTTCCGATTGGTCAGACATAAATTTATACATACCATCTTTATAAAAAGAGCATGCTGCGGCATCAAGGGCCAGCACTACATCTTCACCAGGCCTATAACCAGCCTTTTCTATCCCACTTAATATCATTTCTATTCCTTGATCGTTTGACTTGAGATTTGGTGCAAAGCCACCCTCATCGCCAACACCTGTTGAAAACCCTTTATCTGATAGAACATTTGCAAGAGAATGAAAGACCTCTGAGCCTATTCTGAGGGCTTCCTTGAAAGTATCTCCCCCTTTGGGCACGATCATAAATTCCTGAAGGTCCAGATTGTTGGCAGCATGCATGCCTCCATTTAAAATATTCATCATAGGCATGGGGAGCTTGCATGCATTTGTCCCGCCTATGTATCTGTAAAGAGGGATACCTAAGGAATCAGCAGCAGCCCTCGCTACAGCAAGAGAGACACCTAATATTGCATTTGCCCCCAATTTTCCTTTGTTTGGTGTACCATCTACCTCGATCATTGTTTTATCAATAAGAGATTGGGCAAAAGGATCCATCCCTGTTATGGCTGGTCCGATACTCTTATTAACATTCTCTACTGCCTTCACTACCCCTTTGCCTGAATATCTTTTTGAATCACCATCCCTCAATTCTAATGCCTCAAACTCACCTGTAGAGGCACCAGATGGAACAGCAGCCTGGCCCCATCCACCATCAGATAGACCCACCTCAACCTCAATAGTGGGATTTCCTCTGGAGTCCAGGATCTCTCTTGCAAAGACTATCTCGATCTTTTCCATAATAAGCCTCCCTTATCTAAACTCAAGATCATTGGATTTAGTGTTTTTGTTTTGAATTTCCTATTTTGGTCATTCTCTTCTTTGAAAGTAGGCAGTATGCACTAAGCAGTAAGCAGTGCCCTAAACTGCCTACTGCCTACTGCCTACTGCTTACTACTCCTTCCTCCCTCAATCTCCAACCACTTCCAGTATATAAGGACATATTGACATCTCTGGCTAGCGTTCCGTTATGATTAAAATATATAGGACCGGCAAGACCTTGCATAGATTTATTTTTAGAATTAAGACCTTGCAAAGAACCTCTGATAGAATCAGGATCGACTCCTGACTTATTAATCGTCCACATCAAAAGATCAACTGCATCAAAAGTCTGGATTGCCAGCCAGTCCATACTGTATTTATATTTTTTCTCATACCTATTTTTTATATCTCTTCCTTTTTCAAAATCAGACCTCCAGATACACGGATGAGCTGCCAGAATCCCCTTATTATGTTTTCCTGCCAATTCCGTAAATTCTTCTGATATCAGCCTATATGCCCCAAAGATCAAGGGTCTGTCAATTTTTTCTGGCCATTTTCTGACTATCAGGGCAGCTAAACGTGGCCCTCCTGCCAAAAAAATGGCTCCGGCTTTTAATGTAACGATTTTATCGATCGCTTCAGTAAGGTTTGAAAAGGGATTGTCTTCTACCAAAATATTTTTTACATAAAGCCCTATCTCTTTACTTCTTGACAGAAAAGAATTTTTTAACCGATTACCTAATGAAGAATCCTCATAAATGAGGGCCACCTTTTTTCTATCTTTTGATCGGTAAATATAATCTGCTAAGGACATTGCCTGTTGGCTCTCAGAGAGAATCGTCCTGAATACATAAGGGGATTTAATACTCTCCAGATCATCACCTGTGGCTACAGGTGAGATAAGAATCAATTTAGCCGAATTATAGGTAGGGATTGCAGAGAGGGTACAAACTGTTGTCAAATGTCCTATTACCGCTATAATTGATTGGTGGCTGCTTATGTTTTTGGCCAATCTAACAGCATCCCCGGCCTTTCCCCTATCGTCTAATGCTATCAGTTTTACTTCCCTGCCATTGAGGAGAGTTTGATCTTTGCCCTCCTCTATTCTCATCCTGCCACCCCTAAGCATTGACCAACCAAATTCAGATAAGGGTCCTGAAAAAGGAGCAATAATAGCAAAATAAATCGGTCCCTGGGTACTTTTATTTGCAGGCTCTTCGCCTGATGTGCATGATAGGAGAATAGATGATATAAGAATAAATTTTAAAGTAAGGGTTATTAGTTTCATCTATAGTGTCCGTTGTCCGTTGTTTTGTGTTTGTTGCCTTAATTTTAGGCATTTTAAATTTTAGTCACTTAAATCGTTTCATCTCTCTCTGAAAAAAATTTTTATTGGGATAAGATTTAAGCTAAATTGATCTCTGAACTGGTTTATAAGGTATCTTTTGTAAGAAAGGTGAACACTATCAGGCCTGTTTGCAAAGATAATAAAAGTAGGTGGATGAACCGAGACCTGAGTGGCGTAAAAGAATTTAGGCCTCCATCTGCCAATAAATGGTGGAGGATGTTTTTTGACTATATCCTTTAACACCCTGTTAATAGCAGGTGTTTCTATATGAAAATTATATTGTGCCCAGACAGTATCTATCAAGGTAAACAATTTTTTAACCCTCTCTCCATAGAGAGCTGAAATATTTATCTTGGGCGCAAAAGAGACAAATCTCAACTGCCTGTCAACAGAATCCTCTAAGGATCTAATCAAAGAGGATTCATTTTTAACAAGATCCCATTTATTAAATGCTATAACTATGCCGCAACCCCTCTCAAGTGCATATCCACAGATTCTTTCATCCTGTTCATATACACCTGCAGTGGAGTCGAATAAAATAACGGAGATATGGCACCTATTGATCGCCTTTAATGCTTTAATTATTGAAAATTTTTCAATTTTTTCCTTAACCCGAGCCCTTCTTCTAATCCCCGCAGTATCTATTAATAGATAGGATTTCCCTTGCCTTTCAAAGTATATATCCACAGAGTCTCTGGTAGTTCCTGGCAGTTCACTAACAACTAATCTCTCAGAGCCAATAATCCTATTAATGAGGGAAGATTTACCAACATTGGGGCGACCAATAATTGCTATCTTTATTCGGCCCTCTTCCTCTTGGGGCTGCTCTATGGGAGGGAGATCTTTAATGATATGCCCCATGAGGGATCCAATCCCATATCCATGAGATGAAGATATAGGGAAAACTTTATCCATACCGAGAGAATAGAACTCCATGCTTAAATGTTCATGCTCCGGGCCATCAATCTTGTTTACTGCATAAAATACTCGTTTCTCGGATCTCCTAAGGAGCATGAGCAATTCCTCATCACTCAAAACAGGTCCAGTCTTTCCATCAAGCAAGAGGATGATCAAATCTGCCTCCTCAATCGCCATCTCCACCTGTTTCTTTACCTTATTTGATATTGTCCCTTTATGAGAGGGGTCAAAACCACCTGTATCAACAAGGATCAAATTTCTATCATCCCACTCTATAGTTGCGTATAGACGATCCCTTGTTACACCAGGGATGTTATCAGTAAGGGCATTCCTCTTTTTTGTTAAACGGTTGAAGAGGGTAGATTTACCAACATTAGGGCGACCAACTATGGCGATAATGGGAAGCATTCTGTGGGTATATATAAAAAAATGAAAATTTCAAATTGATAAAGATCTAACTTCTTTTTATGGCTTATATTTGGTTGGAACCTTTGGTAAAATTATATAAAAGTCATTTCCATTCTCTATTGGCTTGCAACCTGCGTATCCTCCATGGAGCTGAACTATATTATGAATAAAATGAAGTCCATGCCCTGAACCCCCTTTACTGTTATCTTCAGAGATTTTATAACCATCTTCAAATATCAGGAGTGCCTCTTTTGTGGAAATCGGTTTGCCTGTACTAAATAGGCTAAATTTAAGGGCATTCTGGATTTCATAAGACTCCTGGCCCACTATCTCTATATTATAAGAAATATACTTTTGGTAATTCCCATTTCCATCCAGGGCTGGCTGGCAATACTTCAGGGCATTGGACAGAAGATTGGCAAAGACCTGGGCTGTCAGGCCCAGATCAATAAATATGGTTATATCACTATCTGGGGGTAAATTTGATGGTTCAACTATATCTATCCCCCTATTTGTCAATCTTTTCCTGTAGTGTTCCAGTTCTGGTAAAAATACATCCTTGAGTAGATTGTAAGATCGTCTCTTGAGTACATAGCCTCCGGCCTTGAAATGTTCTCCGCGAAAGAGTGTTTCGATAAAGAGACTTAGATGTTTAAAGTGGCTTTCAAAGTCTTCCATTTTTTTATCCATATCCTGGTGGATATTGTGGAGATTATCAACTTTATGGATAAGCTTTTCTTCTAATGAGCCCTTATGGATATCAGTCTCAGGGAGGATAGAGCTCAGATTTTCTAATTCGGAAAGATGTTTTTTTAAGTTCTTTTTCATATTGATTAAAAAGGCCTTATAATAGAGATTCGGTGTAATCACATTGTGTTCAATATCTGATACGAGCTGGTTGATAAACCGAATATGTTCTATATTCTGTTCAACAACGAGCTTATTATGCATATTATAGCCGACCCTGTTGGCATATTTCTGGAAAAAGAGAGATTCATGTGCACTCATCCTTTTAACCGGATATATCTCGAACATGCCTAAAATTTGATTTTCCAAAAAAAGAGGGGCCTTATCTGCAAGGGCCTTTTTCCCAATAATAGGAAAGATAAAAGAGGAACCGGCTCTATAGGGAGTCTGATGAATGACAACATCTGCTCTGGCTGGTATAGGGGAATCCAAAAGACCTTCAGAAGTGCAGCACTGGAGCAAAAGAGCTTCATCTTCAGGCCTGATTGTATAAAGGCAGCTTTCATAATTAAAAAAGAAATTTATTACGGCAACTGCTATTCTGTAAAGATTATTAAGGGTAGCAAATTCCTGGGCCAAGTCAAAGAAGGCAAAGATAGCCATTGATTCCTTGGTTCTAAATTTATAGGCTATATAATCCTTTTCCTTCTTTTTTAGAAGCTCAAGTGCCTGATCCAGATCAGTACCCAAAAATTCCTCCTCGATAAGAGGTGACTAAAATGAACTAAAGTTATGAGTGAACACCATAAACACAATACCAAAAATTAACGGGCAATAGTTGATTGATAACGTTTTTATGATAACAGAATGAACTTATTTTGAAAAGCTAAACTTTATGATAAGCTAATAAACATGATTAAAGAGGATATATCCAGAAAAAGGAAATGGGATGGAACTGCCTATGAGCCAGATCCACTCCTTTGGATTCAATTAGAAAGAGAAAAACCGGAAGAGATTTGCCATAAGACTATGGTGAGCTATAATCATGAAAAAGGTTTTTTGCTCCCTTTTCTAAACCAAACATTTCAGATTCTACCAAAAACAAGGTCAATCGTTCCTTTATATACTCATGCCCCTAAAATCAAATCATTTGAACTCGATCTTATTATCCTTACTTATCTACTTAAAGCAAAGGCAATAAATATAAGTGGAAAAATGGTAAATGAAAAGCAAATCCCTGGTGGAGAAACGTTTTTTCGCGGCCCCCACTCTCTTAATACACACCCCATGGAGGAAATATTTGGGGAGGACAGAAAGGCATTTCTCTCGGCCGGCAAGAGGCTAAATGGCAAGGTGAAGAAATTCGGAGATGCAGCTATTTGTTTACCTTTGTTACCAAGGGTGCCAATTACCCTTATACTCTGGGAAAAAGATGATGAATTCCCAGCACAGATCAAGGTAAATTTTGACAGCACCATATCCAGCCATCTCCCACTGGATATCATATGGGCTATGATAAATGTGGTTTCTAAATGGATGACACTGTCTGTTTGAAAAGGTAGTAAGCAGTCAGCAATAAGCCTTCAGTAAAAATAGAGAGTATTGAACCAAGAGTTTTATTTGTTTAGTTGGTTTTGCTTTTAACCAATCTAACTAATCTAACCAATTAAACAAATCGGACAGTTTTTTATTTCTCTTGCCTATAGAATGCCTCCGACTAAGGGTTTACTATCAAACAAGCAACTCTCTTAGTATTGGTTCAAATTGATCCATCAGCTTTAACCCAATACTGTTTTGTGTGGACACAATCCTTTTGAGAGTATTCTTATTGATTAATGGATTAATTAATACAGCCCTTAAAACCACTATCCTCTGAGGCCTGTATCTGGTTGACTCCAGGGTAGTTCTTGATACAAAGGTAGTATCATCCTGGCGTATGGACTTTTGCAATACTACATTTAAGTCATTTAGAATCCTGTTTATTCTTCTTATCTTCTTTGTAAGTTCCTCCATATCATCTTTCTTAGAGAGAGTTTTTCTTTTTTTCTCCCATTCATGGAATTTTTCCATTACAAATTGTGGAACAAGGCGGTAGTTTAGGATAAAAAGCTCAGGATGATTCAATATCTCAAAGTTTCCAGATTCCTCCAATACCCTCTTGAGAGTAAATGTTGCCTCATGTGCCTGTCTAAAAAGTAATCTGTATCCATCCCTGCCAATAATTTTAAGTGAGGCCCAGGGTTTCAAACATGCAAAAGGCCTTGATCCTTCTATGGTAAAACGGCCCGTGTCTACACTATCTGGGCGATTGATATACTGAGAAAAAGTTTTAAGGTGATTTAGATCTTTTTCATTGCGGAAAACGATAATACCCATTGCCATTGGACAGTAAAGTAATTTATGTGCATCTACAGATACAGAATCGGCCCTTTCTATTCCCTTAAAGAGTGACCTGTATTCATTAACTATCAAGGCAGAGCCTCCCCAGGCAGCATCTACATGGAAGTATGCCCCTTGCTCTCTGGCAATATCACCAAGTTCCATAAGATTGTCTATATTACCCGTCTCAGTGTTGCCAGCAATGCCTATTATTGCCATAAACTTTGTCTTTTTCCCATTTTTCAGATCATTTCTTTTTATAGTGTTTATCTTTCTTTTTAAGGCCTTGATATCAATCCGATTGTAAATGTCTACAGGTATATTTATGACATTTTCCTCTCCAAGGCCGAGAAGATTTGCCGATTTTCTAATTGAATAATGACCTCTTCTGGATACAAGCACAACCATTCGGGAGTAGCCGTAATAATTCAATGCCCCCTCCACTCCAGCCTTCCTAATACCAGGAAAATTTTTATCAGACGGAAAGGCCTTTTCCCTTGCCACCATCAGGGCAGTAAGATTACTCATTGTCCCGTCGGAGGTGACATTGCCAAGAGCAATCCTGGGATTCTGGATCTTGCTTCTATAAAACGTTTCACTCCTGTTAAAAAGCATCCTGTGTATCCATGCAATAAGCTCCCTCTCTACAAAACTGGAGGCCTTTGCGGTTTCTATCTTCACCTGATTCTGGTTTAGTGCAGCGATAATTATCTCCAAAAGTATCATAAAATAGGGAATAGCACTGATCATATGTCCGATATAGTATGGGCTTCCGACCTTAACAGAATGAACAGTAATCTTGTCTTTGATCTCTTGTAGCACATCCTTGATAAGATGGGGGTTTTCTGGAAGTGAGGTCTGATTAAAGATCTGGGCTAATTCTGGTAGTGTTATTTTTTTATGAAGACCTTTTTTCTCCTTAAAAAAATCATGGATCATCTCTAAGACAGCATGACCAAATTCCATGAATTTATCTGGAGAGTCAGGCATAATAAAAAGTTTGCGAAGATATTCTAAGCTGGATTCAACCTTTTTCACCTATATTCTCCTTGGATCCGGATTTATAAACTGTATTTCTCCAGGCAAAGAAAAGAGCAAAGAGATAGAAAATCTCTCCTGCTATTAATGCCTCATATCTGTATGGCAGAGGTATACCCTTATATAGACTGGCCCCTGTATCCCTCATAAAGGAATAAAGGATAATAAGGGTACCGGTCATTGTTAGCCCCCACACTAAGTGTGATGGCTGGAAATCATATCCCCTTTTGTAAAGAAATATAATAAAGAAACCAGTTAAAGTCATCATTATGGCAATAGTTACAGGGGCAATTACAGGCCCAATCCAGGGAATGGGAATCAAAAAGAGGATATCCCAATCCAATAAAGATGATGGCCATCCAATGGCAATCTTTAGCCATATGTAATAAAATATGTCCCAGAGACCAAAACAGATTAAAAAATAGGCGAATTTCTCCCAGAACTTTTTGCCACATAGGGTAGCCACAGAGATAAGCATAAAAATGGTTGCTACCTCCCTTCCAATCTCAACAATAAGATGACTTTTTGATATTATCGTTAAAGGGAAGGAGAAGCCCTCTGGGTAGTAAAGAGCCCTTAAGTATATCACAACCCCTGCTTCCACAAATGCCATAGATATGCTGAAGATTATTATCCAGAAAATCTTTCTCATCAAATCAATCCCGTGGAAGGGCAAGCATTTTCTCCACTGCGCTTTTTGCCCTTACTCTTATGTCTTCGGCTACCTTTATGGCTGGAGATATATTTAAAAGGGCGTTTACTATATCAGTTAAGTGAATCTTCTTCATATCAATACAGATCATTTTTTCGTCAGCAGGGATAAAGGCCTTATCCGGATTCTGAGTTTTTAAGGTATGAATTATCCCGGTTTCTGTTCCTATGATAAACTCTTTATTTTTAGCCTTCTTTGCATAATCAAGCATTCCAGATGTACTCTTGACCTCATCTGCAAGATCAATCACCTCTGGCCTACACTCAGGATGGGCCAAAAATAGTGCCCCATGATGCTTATCCTTGACTTTTTTTACCTGCTCGGCTGTTAGTCTATCATGATAAGGACAGAATCCTTCCCAATAGACTATTTTTTTATCGGTATATCTCTGGGCATATTGGGCAAGGTTTCTGTCCGGGGTCATAAGCACAGTATCGTGGTTAACAAGGGAGTTAACCACTTGGATGGCATTGGCTGATGTGCAGCAGATATCGCTTTCCGCCTTAACTGAGGCAGAGGAGTTAACATAGCTAACCACCGGAACACCTGGCAACTCTTTTTTTTTCTCAACTAATGATTCAGTGGTTATCATATCGGCCATAGGACATCCAGCCGATATAACCGGTAAAAGAACTACCTTATCTGGGCACAATATTGAGGCTGTCTCTGCCATAAAGTGAACGCCACAAAAAACGATTATCTCTGCCTGGGTTTTAGCTGCCTCAACGGAGAGTCCAAGGGAGTCTCCTGTTAGATCAGCTATATCCTGTATTTCCGGCCTTTGATAATTATGGACTAAAAGAATAGCATTTCTTTTATTTAGAAGTTGCCTTATTTCTTTCTGTAATGCTTTTATATCCATTAATTACCTTTCGCCTCCCATCTACTCTCTGCTTAGCCCACTCCTGAAATTCTCTATCAATTCAAGGGGATTATTGGTGTTATAAAGGTCTTCCATGCCAGGTATATCCTTCCATCTCCTGTGCAACCAAAACCAATGTTCCGGATACCTCTTGATATAATCTTCAAAAATTTGATTCAATTTCTGTGTATTTTCCTTTAGATCACTTATTTCATCAGTCGTGCAAACCAGCTTTAGAGGTTCATTTATCTCTATTCTATATCTGCCTGGTCCTTTTCTTATAACAAATATAGGTATTATGCTGGCCCCTGTGCGCCTTGCAAGAAATGGGGCTGTTATGTGTGTCTGAGAGGGAATACCAAAAAAGTCAACCACAATCCCGTGCCTGCCAACCCTTGGGGTGCCACCTGCCTTTTGATCGGCAAGGGTTACTGCAATAGCATTTTTCAGGAGCAATTGGTGCATCTTTTTTAATGCACCATCAGGTCGAACCAGAATCACGTCATGCGCCTTCAAAATGGAGCTAATAAAGCGCTCGAGAAAAGGGCTGTCTAACTCTCTTATGATAACAGCCTTTGTGGGAAGATCCAGGTAACATAGATATCTGACAAGGATAAGATTTCCGAAATGGCCCATAACTACAATTGTACCACTGCCCATTTCTATGGACTTCGTTAGATTTGACAATCCCCTAATCTCGATAAATTTATGATAGTTCTTGGGGTTAGCTATTTTGTTTAGTTTTAAAAGGTCTAAGATATTCATGGCGAGATATTCGCAGCTCTCTCTGCCAAGAACCTCGCTTTTTTTATTTTCCAGATCTCTTCCAAAGACTATAGAGATATTGGCCTTGATAATCCTCCTCCGCCACCTATCAATAAGGTAATAGACCCTTCCCATAAGCTTGGCGATTATGACATTGAGCCTAAACGGTAGGAGATAGATCACCAACAGGAAGAACCGGAAAACCAGATAGAGAAAAAAGTTTGTAAGCATAGTTTCTTTTAGCATCAGCTTTATTGGTTATTGATGTAGCAACTCAAGAAGGCTACGTCAACAACGAAAAGTAAGGGCATGCCTTGACACCCTTAGGTTGTTGCAGTAATCTGATACTATAATTCATTAAGTCTTTGAATCACTTAGGGCCATTTTTTTAATAAGATAACATTTACAGGAAAGCGAAAATCATGAAAGAGGCTATGCTCTATGAAAAGCTCTCTGACAATAAAGTAGGATGCAATCTTTGCAACCACCGGTGTGTTATAAAAGACGGGAACTATGGAATCTGCGGGGTGAGGCAAAATATAGATGGATCTCTCTTTAGCCTTGTCTATGGTAGGATCGTGGCATCCCATATCGATCCTATTGAAA
>CAYTDY010000036.1:0-12765 GCA_964436665.1 uncultured Desulfobacteraceae bacterium | reverse complement strand
TAGCAAATAAAGATATCAAGGCATCTCATGATTTTCTTGTTGAAGATAAGGAATTAACAAAACAGAGGAGAAATGAGGCAGCAAAATCCTCTCTTTTTGTTTATGACTTTGACAGGTCAGGGGCATCTATTGCCCATAGGATTAAAGAATCCTTCAGCCATGGCAGGACAGAGCTAAAACCTATTTTATCAATCGAGTTGGAGCCAACCCTTGAATCTTTTTCTGAATTAAACAAAACAGAACATTCAGAAAAACTTGTTCAATTAAGAAACAAATTCTTTGGATTTTTAGGGATTTCTGAATACCCTGTTCTTTTTGACCAGCTAGTCAAAAACAATTTCTCTTCCCAGATAGAGAATAATGTATTAATCGCACTAAATCGAATCTTAGAGAAAGGTGTTGTGGGGAACAAGATAGTTTTGATGACTCAGAAAAGAAAAGGGATAATTCTCCGCAATATAGATACCCAAAAGGAGCTGAAAGTAGATGATCTCTATCGTTTCTTTGATCTTGAAAGTGCTCGCCAATATGTCAGCCAGATAATAGACAAAATCATAACAAATGAAGATAAATCCGAGATAGTTGCTACAACAACACGACTTGCTAAATTGTTGATAAGGCCAAACATAACTTTCAATAAAAGGGAAACAGAACTAAGGAAAGAAGAGGCCAAAAAATCGGTAAAACCTATCTATTTCAAGGTCAAAAAGGGCGAAATGATTATTAGAGAGGGAGAAAAAATAAACCCAACCCATCTATTAAAGTTGGAAACCGAGGCCAAGTTAAAAAGAAGATCCCCTATACGGGGTATGGCCATTAGCATGACCATAATAATTGGTATCTTGTTAACATTGAGTTATGTTGTCCTTCTCAGAAGGTCCAACACCTTCAAAAAAGATCCAAGGAGCCTTGCCTTCATTAGTTTGACCCTTTTATTCATGTTTATACTTGTGCTCCTGTATAATATAGTGGCTGAAGAAGTAGCCCGAGGTTTCCATTTTTTTAATACCCAAGTTCTTCTCTTTGCATTGCCAATCCCTTTAGGAGCCATATTGGTCTCTATCTTTCTGGGATTGGATATGGCAATCGCCTTTTCATTGATCATCTCTATTCTGGCCTCCATTGTTATGGAGGGGAGAGTAGAGTTCTTTATTTATTTCCTGATAGGCTCTCTTCTGGCTGCTTATGGGGTAAGAAATTGTAGGGAAAGAATGGTATTGATAAAAACAGGAATAAGGGTTGGTCTTTTAAATATTATTGTAGCATTATCGATCCATACCCTTTACGGAAATCCTTACTCTACAGCAAGTGCTATCTCCCTCATTGCTGGTTTTCTTGGAGGCACTTTGGCTGGTGTTATAGCTACCGGTTTTTTACCACTGATAGAAATGGTCTTTGGTTTTACAACGGATATCAAACTCTTAGAGTTGTCCAGTTTGGATCAGCCCATCCTTAAAGATTTGATGGTTAAAGCCCCTGGCACTTATCATCATAGTGTCATTGTTAGCAACATGGTTGAGGCAACGGCTGAAAGCATCCAAACCAATCCCCTCCTGGCAAAAGTAAGTGCCTATTACCATGATATAGGAAAGATAAATAAGCCACTTTACTTTGTAGAAAATCAAGTTAAAGGTAACAACAGACATGAGAAACTTGCACCCTCCATGAGTAGCCTTATATTAATCTCCCATGTTAAAGATGGTGTAGAGCTTGCAAGGCAACATAGGCTTGGAAAGGAGATAATAGATATTATACAGCAACACCATGGTACAAGTCTGATCTCATATTTTTATCAAAAGTCAAAGGAGAAAGATAAAAAAAGGGAAAGTAAATCCTCACATGTTAAAGAGGAAGATTTCAGATATCCTGGGCCGAAGCCTCAGACTAAAGAGGCAGGGCTTGTTTTAGTGGCAGATGTTGTGGAAGCTGCATCCAGAACCTTAGTTGATCCAACACCTGCAAGGATTCAAGGAATGGTTCAAAAGATTATAAACAATGTCTTCTCAGATGGACAGTTGGATGAATGCGAGTTGACATTAAAGGATTTAAACCAGATAGCTAAAAGCTTTATCAAGACATTAAGTGGAATCTTTCACAGCCGGATTGAATATCCAGAACCTATAGCCAAAGGAGAAGAAGATAAAAAGAAAGAAAATGGAGATTCAGATAACTTGCCAGCACACCATGAAAAACATAGATCCCGGGAAAATAAAAAAAAGGCTAAAGAGGATCTTAAAAGGCTTGGAATACCATGACTATGAATTGAGCTTACTTTTTACAGATGATAAACATATAGCAGAACTAAACTACCGTTTTCTCAAAAGAGAAGGCCCAACAAATGTTCTTTCCTTTCCAATGAGAGATAATGACCATACTCAGCCTAATACACCAATGCTTGGAGATATAGTCATATCCTTAGATGCTGCTATGAGGGATGCAAAAAGAGCCGGTGAGAGCCTTAATAAAACCATTGATAGACTTTTAATCCATGGCCTTTTACACCTCTTTGGGTATGACCATGAAAGATCAGAGGAGGAAGCCCGGCAGATGGAAGAAGAGACAGAACGCCTATTAAACTACTAATACACAATTTCACTAAAATATTTATATATATAAAAATTCAAATGTCAAAGCTCAAATGTCAAATGAATGTCAAAGCTCAAATTTTAAAATACTTTTCATCGATCATTATTTTTGACATTTGGTAATTTGGATTTGATTTGAACTTTGGATTTTGGCATTTAATATTTTATGTAAATACTGAGGTTTGAAATTTTAAATTAGGAGTAAATTATGGCCCTTTTATCTGTTAATGTTGATCATATTGCAACAATCCGTGAAGCGAGGGGGATAGATGAGCCTGACCCTGTTTTGGCTGCCGGTATAGCTGAATTAGCCGGTGCTGAAGGGATAATATGTCATCTGAGGAGGGATCAGCGACATATTAAGGATAGGGACCTAGAACTACTTAAAAAAATGGTCAAGACCAAATTAAATCTGGAAATGTCACCTGTTAAAGAGTTAGTTGATACTGCCCTTAACATTAAACCAGATCTGGTAACCCTGGTCCCTGAAAGAAGGGAAGAGGTAACCACAGAAAGTGGCCTTGATGTTATGGGTAATAAAGAGGAATATAAAAGAGTTACTGGCAAATTAAAGGAAGCTGGTGTTTCCGTCAGCTTTTTTATTGATCCAAATCCTGATCAGATAAAAGAATCTCTAAATGCAGGGGCGGATATAATTGAGATCAACACAGGAGATTACAGTTCGGCAAGATCAGAGTCAGAGATGCTAAGACATTTTGAAAAAATCAATGAGGCAGCAAAATTAGCAAGCAAGCTCAAACTAAAGGCAAACGCAGGACATGGCCTCAATTATGTGAATATAAAGAGATTTTCATCTATTCCTGAGATAGAGGAATATAGCATTGGCCACAGCATAATAGCCAGGGCAGTGATGGTGGGGCTGGATCAGGCCATCCGCGAGATGATTAAACTGGTGTCCCCATTTTAGGTAATGTCATTGGTCATTTGTCATTAGAAATTGGTCAGTTTTATCTCTAAGCATTCAAACGAATTTAGGGATTGTGAATTGTAGATTTAGGGATTTTGGTTATATTGGTTCAATTGGTTGAAAACGAGTAACCAGCAACAAGAAACCTGACAAACAACTGACAACTTTTAACTTATAACTTTAGGCACTTTAGCCCTGGCCCAGACCCACCTGCCACCCGCCTGCCAGATGTCGGGCAGGGATGGCGGGCAGGCCTTGCCTATAATCTTAATAGACTGATCCGAGCACGTAGTACCTTATAGGTTTAACAGTTTGATTTAAGCACGTCGCACCCCTGGCCCAGACCTGATTTTTAAGCTGAGCTCCACGGAATCGGCTTCTGAAATATTACAGCGACAATAGGATATTTCAGGCAAGTCGCGCCAGGGCAGGCAGGGCGGGCTCACTTTAGGCAATTTCATGATTTATGGTATTGGCGTAGATCTCGTAAACATAAAGAGGATGGGAAGAGTAATCAATAGATGGGGGACAAGATTTTTGCAGAGGATATTTACTGCCCAGGAGATCAATTTCTGCTTTCAAGGTCCAAAATCAGCTTCTTCCCTTGCTCTGCGTTTTGCTGCCAAAGAAGCCTTCTCAAAGGCAATAGGCTTGGGTATGAAAAAAGGCATCAGGTGGAAGGATATAGAGATTGTTCACAATCCAACTGGTCGCCCAGAGCTTAATGTGACTGGGAAGGCCCTTAATTTCTGCCATGAAGAGGAAATAAGAAACTGGTATGTTACCCTTTCAGATGATGGTGACTATGGCATAGCCGTAGTAGTACTTGAAAAAGTGCAAAATACTAGTGTTTGTTGAGCCAAAAACTCAAAGGTCTTGAAATTGAAAGAAATTTATGTAAAATATTTGACACCTTCAGTTGAAAAAACTGTTTGGTTAGGTCGGCAACTGGGAATCCAATTAATCGATGGCGATATTATCGCATTAATCGGTGACCTTGGTGGTGGTAAGACATGGTTCACAAAAGGAGTGGCCATTGGCCTCGAGATTGAGCCAGATTATGTAGTCAGCCCAACATTTACCCTTGTTAATGAATATAAGGGCAGGCATCAACTTTTTCATATAGACCTTTATCGACTTAAAAACAAAACTGAGATTATAGCCTTAGATCTGGAAGATTACTTTTCAGGCGAAGGGATAGTTATTATAGAGTGGGCAGACCGCTGGCCATGGGAATTCCCTGAGGAGACAATTCAGGTTGACTTAAGGATGATAGATGAGCATACCAGGGAACTTAAATTTTCTGGAAGTCATCTTAGGGCTAAGGAAATTATAAATACGTTAAAAGAGGGAGTGGGTCATTTTTTAAACAATAGAGGAACTTAAAAGGAGGTATAATATGTTTTTGAAAAGATTATCTATTTTGGTAATTGGCTTAGGGATATTGATTAGTTTTGGTTGTGCTCAAGTTGAAAAGGGTAAGGATTTTGCAACGAGCATTATTCCGCATGATGTAGATGAGAAGCTTTTTGCTCAAGTTCCAGAAGAAAAAAAAGATGCCATTAAACCTTTGCTGGATGCAGTTAAAGATGCTAAAGAACGCCTTGAGCTAAAGAAAGCTTTTGTGGACAAAAAGGAAGCAGAACTAGATCTGGAAAAAGCCAAAAAGGACTTGACTAAGACTGAACTTCGAATAAATCAAGCTGAGCTTAACTTAGGGAAAATGAAGGCTATTCAATCAGCCGGTCTCGGTGATGCAAAAAAGGTCAACAAACAGGTTGCTAAACTTGAGGCCAATGTCTATAAATTAAAAGGTGAGAAAGCCAAACAGAAGGCTAAGGTAGAAAATGCTAAGTTGGCTATTGAAGAAGCCCAAAAGAAAATCGAAGATATAAAGTCTAAAACTCAGGAAGAAGTGGAGACTAAAACTAAGGATTAATTTTACTAACTATGGCATTATTAGTCCAAAAGTATGGCGGTACCTCTGTAGGGGATATTGAAAAGATAAAAAAAGTTGCTGAGAGAGTTATCGAATCGTGTGAAAGTGGAAACAAGGTTGTAGTGACTCTCTCAGCAATGGCCGGACAGACAGATAACTTGATCAGGCTCTCTAAAGAGATAACAGAAACCCCAGAGCCAAGAGAATTAGATGTTTTAATGGCTACAGGTGAACAAGTAAGTGTATCCTTATTTGCTATGGCAGTCAAATCCATGGGTTATGATTGCCGCTCCCTTCTTGGCTTCCAGGCAGCCATACATACAGACAAAATTTATGGTAAGGCAAGGATCAAGAAAGTTGATACCGATAGAATCCTAAAAGAGTTAGATAAAAAAAGAATTGTAGCTGTAGCTGGCTTTCAGGGAATTGACGAAAGTGGAAATATTACCACCTTAGGAAGAGGAGGTTCAGATACTACTGCAGTAGCACTGGCAGCGGCGTTAAATGCCAATGTCTGTGAGATCTTTACAGATGTTGATGGTGTCTTCTCAGCTGATCCAAATATCTGCATCCATGCCAGAAAGCTTGAGAGAATAACCTATGAAGAAATGTTAGAGTTGGCCAGCCTAGGGGCAAAGGTCTTGGATATAAGATCAGTTGAATTTGCCAAAAAATTTAATGTGCCCATTCATGTTAGATCATCTTTTACGAGAAATGAGGGGACTATGGTAGTCGCAGAAAATAAAGAGATGGAAAAGGTACTGGTCTCTGGTGTTGTCTTTGACAAAAATGAGGCTAGAGTGACAATAGTCAAAGTGCCTGATAGGCCTGGAATTGCCTTCAAAATATTTGATCCTGTTTTCAAAGCTGGGATAGTTGTGGACATGATTATCCAGAATACCAGTGCCGAGGGCATAACAGATCTGACATTTACAGTCACTAAGACAAATTTTGGGGAGACTATAAAATTAGTTAAAGAGGTTGCCAAAGAAATAGGCGCAAAAAAAGTGCTTGGAGATCAGAATATCTCTAAGGTATCTATTATTGGACTGGGCATGAGAAATCATGCTGGAGTTGCCTCCAAGATGTTTGAGACCCTATCAAAGGAAAATATCAATATAAGCATGATCAGCACCTCGGAGATAAAGATTTCCTGCGTTATAGAAGAAAAATATACCGAGCTTGCGGTAAGGGCCTTACACGAAGCCTTTGGTCTTGGTGATGAAAAAAAACAGAATTAGCAGCCAGCAAATGGGACTTTCCATCCTTATTCTAATCCTCCTCATGGGATGGGGAATAAACTACCTATTCTCCTTACAGGGGGATCTTGGCTCTACCAGAAGGGGAAATGATATTTTTATCCTGATCAATGGCGTTGTAAAAAACCCTGGTGTATATGTATTTGACAAAAAACCTTCTTTAAAGGAATTGATATCCAGGGCTGGTGGCCTAAAGGAAAGGCTAGTTAATAGAAGATGGGATAAATATCCCTATTTTACTCAGGGGACAAGCATTCAAATCAGTTCAGAGAATGGATATACAAAGGTTTCAACTGGATCTATATCCGCAGCATATAAAGTCACCCTTAAAATTCCCATATCTGTAAATACTGCAAGTCACGAAGAACTGGATATCATCCCTAATATAGGGCCAGCACTGGCTAAGAAAATAATTAATTATAGATCCCTTTATGGTCCATTTAAAACAGTAGAAGAATTAAGTAGTATACCTGGTATGGGGAAACTTCGCTACTATAAAATAAAGCCTTATATTCAAATTTAGAAAATTGAGGGGAAATTATGTTATTCAAAAAGGGTATTCCTGAATGGTTTATTGGTCTAATACTTACCCTTCTATTCATAATCATGGTCATAACAGGCAGAGGTGATTTTACAGATGTTATAGAGAAAAAAACATTTGACCTGCGCTCCAAGCTTAGTGCCTCTGGAGAAAGAAATCCAGATATTGAGATAGTGGTTATAGGTGATGAGGATTTAGCTGAAATCGGTCGTTTCCCTTGGCCAAGGAATATTATTGCCAAGGCAATTGACAATCTTGCGATGGCTGGTGCCAAGGTTATTGCCCTGGATATCATGTTTAATGAGCCAGAGGAGAGTGCCGGCCTCACCGCTATTAAAGAACTGAGGAATGTGTATATTGATCTCAAATTAAATGATAAAGACTCCTCTACCAAGAGATTCTATGAATTATTGAATGAGGCAGAAGCTAACCTGGATAATGACGCAAAATTAGCTGAGGCCTTTAAAAAGGCCGGTAACGTAATTCTCCCTATATACTTTGATACAAGGAGCAAGGGAAAGGACGAGGAGGTTCCAGGCTACATAAAGAAAAGCTCCTATAAAGTCGTACATGGCCTAAAGGATGAATGGGCCACAAGCGCTGCTATGTGGCTTTCCAAGATAAAGCCACTTCTACCCTCCTTCGCTGATTCAGTTGCAGGCATTGGTCATATAAACCTCTTCCCGGACAGTGACGGAGCCATCAGGAGTCAAATCCATGCTATTGGATATTTAGACAAAACATTTGTTCCATCATTTCCTATGGCAATCGTAAAGACCTTCAAGGGATTAGATGAAAATCAAATCAGGGTTATCTTGGGAGATAGTATCAATTTAAAGGTAACCCCATCCAAGACAGTCAGAATTCCGGCCACAGACTTTGACATGCCAACCCTCATTAATTGGAACGATGGGCCAGGGGTTGCATTCCACACTACACCATTCAGGAACATTCTCAATAAGAAATTTCAAACAAGCCTATTTAGAGACAAGATTGTCATTGTTGGACCTACTGCCCCGGGAATCGGGGACCGCTTTGTTACAGCTATTTCCAGCAATTTACCAGGTGTAGAGATAATAGCAAATTCGGTCTCTAATATCTTAACAGAAAAATTCTTTGTGCGGCCTCAATGGATCGCATTTATTGAGCTGGGCATTATCCTGATTTTCGGGATATATATATCATTTCTTCTGCCCAGGTTAAAGGCCGGTACCGGTGCCATCATAACCTTAATCCTCTTTCTCTCTTACGGCACAGCAGGGACAATCCTCTTTTTTCGCTCAAATATATGGCTTAAGATTACACCCCAAATAGTCCTTCTGATTCTGGGCTATATCTTAGTTGTTAGCAAACATTTCTTTATCACTGAAAGGACAAAAGAAAAGGTGGAGGCTGATTCTGTTGAAACAAACAAGGCCCTTGGTCTTTCATTCCAGCAACAAGGATTGCTCGATCTTGCCTTTGAAAAATTTCGAAAATGCCCTATAGATGAACCAGGCGTTAAGGATCTTTTATACAATCTCGGGCTGGATTATGAAAGAAAGAGGCAGTTCAACAAGGCATTAGGAGCGTATAATATAATTACAGAAGATGGTAGCGGTTTTAAGGATCTGGGTGAAAGAATGTCCAAACTGAAAGGTGTCGAATCTACTATGATCTTTGGTGCTGCCAGCGCCCATCCTGGTGACATTGGGGCAACAATAGACGGTCTGGATACCAAACCTACACTTGGAAGATATGAGATTACCGGTGAATTAGGAAGGGGTGCAATGGGGATTGTTTATAAGGGGACTGATCCCACTATCCACAGGACTGTCGCTATAAAAACCCTACGGTTAACCGAATTTGAACAGGATGAGATACCTGAAATAAAGGAACGCTTCTTCAGGGAAGCTGAGTCAGCCGGGCTCCTGAATCATCCTAATATAGTATCTATATACGATGCTGGTGAAGAACATGACCTGGCCTTTATAGCCATGGAATTCCTGAATGGTGTGGATTTAGAAGATTTCACAAAAAAAGAAAAGTTGCTCTCTCTCAGAGATGTGCTTCATATTGCAGCCCAGGTAGCCGATGCCTTAGGTTATGCCCATAGTAACAATGTTGTTCACAGAGACATAAAACCAGCCAATATTATGATGCTTAAAGACACAGGCGATATAAAGGTTACTGATTTTGGCATCGCCAGGATCACATCCTCATCAAAGACAAAAACCGGTGTTATTCTGGGCACACCCTCTTATATGTCTCCTGAACAGGTGAGCGGGAAAAGGCTTGACGGACGATCAGATATATTCTCATTAGGGGTGGTTTTATTTGAGATGCTGACTGGAGAAAAACCCTTTGTTTCCGAAGATATTACCTCCCTTATGTTTCAGATTACCAGAGAGAAACATCCCCCAGTGAGGAAAATTAATCCAAAGATTCCACCTATTGTTGAAAAGATAATAGACAAGGCCTTAACTAAGGATGTTGATAAACGTTACCAAAAGGCGGAGCTGATAGCTGAACATCTCAAAAAAATGGTCGAACGGATAGATCAATTGAAAAAGGATAAGGAAACCAAACAATAATTGACTGGTTATTTGTTACTCGTTACTCGTTCAAAAAAAGGGTTTATAAGTACGAGCAGCGAGAAAAGATCACCGAGTAACGAGCAACATTATGATCATACTTGGTATAGATACCTCCTGCGATGACACCTGTGCGGCAATAGTAGAAGATGGAAAACTACTATTATCTAATGTTATCAACTCTCAGGTCATTGTTCATAACAAGTATGGGGGGGTAGTCCCAGAACTTGCCTCAAGAGAACATATCAGGAATATTGTTCCTGTTGTTAGAGAATCCCTCCGAAAAGCTGGGCTAAATAATAAAGATATCAATGCAATATCGGTTACTGTAGGACCTGGTCTTGTTGGGGCCCTTTTAGTAGGCATTTATTTCGCCAAAGCCTTTAGTTATGCTAACGATATTCCTCTCATAGGAGTAAATCATTTAGAGGGACATATCCTCTCTGTTTTTTTGGAAAAAAGGGTTCCCTCCTTCCCCTTTGTAGCTCTTACTGTTTCAGGTGGCCATACAAATATTTATCATGTCCGGGATTTTGGAGATTACACCGTGTTGGGTCAGACCCTGGACGATGCTGCCGGAGAGGCATTCGATAAGATCGCAAAACTTATGGAATTAGGCTATCCTGGCGGTGAGGTAATAGAAAAACTGGCTGATACAGGCCAGTCTGATGCCATCAATTTTCCAAGGGCTTACCTGTCTAAAGACTCTCTTGACTTCAGCTTTAGTGGTCTCAAGACCGCAGTTGCCCTTTATGTCAGAAAATGGCGCGATCACAAAGAAGAGGAAAATAAAATCAAGATAGCAGACATCGCCGCATCTTTTCAGTCAGCAGTTGTAGATATCCTAATCGATAAGGTAGTTGCCGCTTCCAATCAAGTTGGGGTAAAGTCAGTTGTGCTGGCAGGAGGGGTAGCCAGAAATAACCATTTACGCCGTAAATTACAAAAAACTATGTCTGAAAAAGGCGTTGATCTCTATATCCCAAGCCCGGAATTCTGTACAGACAATGGGGCTATGATAGCTGTTGCCGGTTATCACAGGATAATAAAAGGCGAAAGGGATGATCTTACCTTAGATGCAAAGTCAAGATTTCCTTTAGAACAAATTTAGATACCTAATGGAATGTTCCTGTCTGGTCTGGAAACAAGTTGCTCCTTATTCTTGTCTTTTTCAGACTATACAAACAAGCAGAATTAGAAAAATATTAAAGAATAGCTAACAATGCGTTTTGATCGACAGTTCCGATATATATATCTAAGGCTTATCAGGCTCAGAGGCCATCCTGATGAATTAGCCTTAGGAATGGCCTTTGGCATATTTATAGGCATGATGCCGATTATCCCTTTTCAAACAGCCTTGGCGTTGGCCCTAGCTATAGCTTTTAAGGCAAGTAAGATAACTGCGGCCCTTGGAACCTGGATAACCAATCCAGCAACAACTTATATAATCTACAAATATTGTTTTCGGGTAGGGTCATTCATCTTAGGGTATGATCATAACACAAAGATCCTGGCGCCCGTAGTAGAAGCAATCAATAAGGGAGAGGTGTTAAATAGTATAATTAAAATCCTGAGCGCCGAAGGAATGGTAGTTGCAGCCTTTCTCTTGGGAGGTATTGTATTGGGCATCATATTTGCGGTACCTTCATATTTCACCTTTTTTTACTTTTTTAAGATTTTTATTTCATGGCGCAAATCAAGAAAGCTCACCAGGGCCTGAGAATATCTCGAGCTTTGTTATCGAAATCACGGCTTAGGCCCAGAAAAAGTCTGGGGCAACACTTCCTGGAAGATCATGGTATAATTAATAAAATCATTGAAGAGGCACACTTTGATAAAAACGATGTGGTTGTGGAAATAGGCTCGGGTTTAGGGGCCCTAACAATTCCAATCCTCCCCCACATTTCACATTTGGTGGCTGTAGAGAAAGATCCATTATTGATAACTATATTAAAAGAAAGGATGTCACTAAAAGAGAGGAAAAAGATAACATTTATCTCCGGGGATGTCCTGAAATTAAATCTTAAAGAAATCCATGACAAATTTGAACAAAAGATTCGTATATTAGGTAATCTTCCCTATAATATCTCATCTCCATTTTTAGAAAAGCTTATTATCAATCGGAATTATATCAAAAGTGCGATTTTGATGTTTCAATTTGAGGTGGCACAACGGTTGATTGCTGAGCCAAAAAAAAAGGAATACGGTGCCCTTAGTATTATCAGCCAATACTATGCCCGGATATCTCCCCTTATCAAGGTTAAAAGGGATGCCTTTTTCCCTAAACCAAAGGTCGATTCTATGGTTTTAGAGATGGATTTTGAAAAACCACATCCATCTCAGGCAGAAGACGATGAATCTTTCCGTAGGGTTGTCAAGGCATCTTTTAGTTGCCGGAGGAAGACAATTCTTAACTCCCTTGAAAGAGGAATGTTTTCTGTATCCAGAGAAATGATAGCAAAGGCCCTTAAAAAATGCCTCATTGATCCAAAAATAAGGGCTGAGACCCTCACCATAGATGAATATATCAGATTGAGTTCTGTGTTAGCACCAAACAAGACAATTCCTTGACACATAATAGAGTCAATGATATTTACCTCTTGAACATTTAAATAGAGTCAAAAAATTGCATCAAAAAGATTATATAGTTGTTGAAGGTCCATTGGGAGTGGGAAAAACCAGCTTGGCTATTTTGTTAGCTGAAAGGATAAACGGCAAGACTATTTTAGAAGATACTGAAGGAAATCCTTTTCTTGCTAACTTCTATGAAGACCCAAAAAGATTTGCATTTCAGACACAGCTCTTCTTTATACTTGGGCGCTTTCAAAAGCAGGAGGAGATAAATCAAATCGATCTTTTCAAAAGGGTAGTAATATCAGACTTCCTCTTTGATAAGGACAGAATCTTTGCAAGGATTAACCTAAATAACAGAAAATTCAG
>CAYTDY010000035.1:0-12774 GCA_964436665.1 uncultured Desulfobacteraceae bacterium | reverse complement strand
CAAGGGCTGCCTGCATTCCAGTGATGCCTGCGCCTGCCACCATCACTGAGCCGATTTTCTTTTCGGGCATATAATCAACCTATAATCAAAGTGCCTAAAGTTGTTTAATTAAAGACACTACTTCTGGTTATCTTTATCCTTTTTTAAGCAATACTTTTGCCTCTTCAACCATTGCAGGGAGAGAGGGAAGGCCTACTTTTGCCCTCTTTTTATTATCGAAATCATCAATAATGTAGATCTTGCCCTGATCCTTGAGAAGTTTTTCCTGAGTGCTTACCCCAAGAGGGATATTCTTTTCACGAGTTGCAAGATTCTTAAGGTGATTTATTATATCTGTAATTTTTACTCCCATCGGGCAGTTCTCCTGGCAGGTATAGCAATCAGAACAAAGCCAGATTATATCACCTTTCAATATCTCCTCTTTCAGGCCAAGAACAAGCATCCTTATAATACGAAGGGGATTATAGTCCTTATTTGCCCTATGAACAGGGCAACCTGCTGTACATGTGCCACATGTAAAGCAACCCCTAAAACCACCTATAAAGTCAGCTGAATCAAGCTCTTCTATGAAATCAGTGTCAGATTCTAACAGATTAACCCTTTTCATCGCCTTCCTTTACTGGTTGCTGGTTATTCGTTGCTTGTTTCTCGTTTCGCCTCTTCCATATCGCATATCGAAAATCGCAAATCACAAATCACAAATCCTAAACCTCTAACTTGGCTGTCAATTCCTTGGTGCTGACTGAATTAAGGTTCAGACCAAGCTCCTTCCGACTAAAACCCATGGCCAGACCTATTATCTGAGACAGATATAGGACTGGGATATTAAATTCACTCCCAAATTGAGCCTCTATTCCTTTTTGATTGGCATCAAACATTAAACTGCAGAAAGGACAAACCAAATTCATGCAATCAGTCCCAGCTTCTTTGACATATTTTAGCTTCTCTTGCGCTACAGTAAGGGCTACTGCCTCAACTGAAAGAAGAACAGGTCCCCCACAGCAATCCTATTTTCTTCTGTATTGAATATTAGTGACACCTACTGCCTCGAGAATTAGTTCAAGGGTTATGGGGTATTGAGGATCATCAAAGCCTTCATAGATATATGAGGGTTTTAGATAATGGCAGCCATAGTGGGTGGCCACTTTTAGCCCCTTTAAATCCTGTTTAATTTCTTTCCTAATCCTCTCTAGCCCAATATTTTCCAATAATATCCTTGCAAAATGCCTGACATTTATCGTTCCTTTGTATTCTTTACCTATCTTTGATAGTTCCTTATTTATTTGCTCCCTCAAGTTTTGGTTATTATTTAAATGATAGGCTGTTTTTGTTAGCATAGAGGTACAGGCACTACAAAGGGCACATATATCCAACCCCTTCTCTTCTGCCAAACAGAGATTCCTGGCACCAAGGAGAATTGCCCCCATTTCATCAGATGCCTCAAGAGGGAATCCACAACAGGAGAATTCCTCAATATCGATAAATTCAAGATCCAGGCGGGAGGCTATGGCCCTAGCGGATAATTCATAATTTCTAGAGCGAGCTGGAATGGTACATCCTAAGAATAGGCTATATTTCATACTTTTCCCCTCTTTAAGGAGCAACAAAAAATGATTACAATATAGCTATAATGCGGGACCTTTGCATAATTCATATTTTCTTAACGAGGATGGGCTTTTCTTCAGTTCCGAGGCTCTCCCGCCTTAGCGGGATCTTTTCAGCAACTTATCTACGTCCCGCCTGAAGACGGGGCTCCGCATTTCCGCTTCAGGCGGACTGCGGTTTCCCCCATAGATAAGTCACGAAAAGACAGCGCCCTAACGCCAGTTACTTCAGAAAAGCCCACCCTCTTTTTTAGAATGACAAAAATTGTCAGGCCTTGCAAAGGTCTCAATGTGCCTTATAATTTTTAGGCAAAGATTATGTCAAGAGCTAATCTGAATTCTTGCCACAGCCTTATCAGGTTCTCAAAATACCTATAATTAAATCTTATCCTTCATGCAAGTACCTTGTTCACATACTATCATGCCTTTGATGATGATACTATAATCATGATTTAATTTATAGTACGTAAATGTCTTTAATCAATAAGATGTTAGAGACCAATTCTCTGTCAATAAAACTCTCATATGATGTTAAATGTGTTGACCGCCAGGTATCCTTTTGCTAAAAAATGAACAATCATTCATATTAAAAAACTAAAACGCTTTACATTTTCTGACCATAAAAAATATGAGACGCAAAGATAACGAAAAATACTGGAGGATAATAGCTGCTGCAACAAAAATTTTTGCCAAAAAGGGCTTTTATAACGCCAAGATATCGGAAATTGCAAAAGAGGCAGGAATAGCAGATGGAACCATCTATATTTATTTCAAGCATAAAGACGATATCCTTATTTCCCTCTTTGAAGAAAAGATGAAAGAAGTTTTAGATAATATGAAAAAGCAGATTAGTTCAGAAAGTGATCCCTTCGCAAAGATTGAGAGGTTTGCCCTTATTCACCTCAAATTAATTAAAGATAACAAAGACATGGCCGAGATTATCCAGGTGGAGCTCAGGCAGAGTAGCAAGTTTATGAAAAACTACCAAAACAAAAAATTTGCCGAATACCTTGACCTAATCGGGGATATAATCCAAGAAGGAAAGGAAAAGAGTTTAATTACCCAAGATATAATTCCTGGAATTGCCAAGAGGGCCTTCTTTGGTGCCTTAGATGAAATGTCGAGATTTTGGGTTTTATCAAAAAAGCGTAAATATGATATAGAAACCGCTGCGAGACAGATCAGCAGTTATTTTATAAACGGCATAAAGAGTTAGGCGTCATTGGCGCAATGAAAAATGAAAAATGCAAATTGGCAATTGCAAAATGAAAGGAATAACCTTTCAGAATAATTATTAGATTTTACTGAAATGATTTTGTTCCGACAAGTCAGAATATTCTGATATTTTTATTTTCCATTTTTTTAGCTTCTTTTATCTGACATTTTATCTGATCTCTATTGACATAATAAATACTTTAGTGCTAAGGATTTTAACCCAAAAAAGGGTAAATTTTGCTAATTTAACACGGCAAATCTTAAAAATTAATAATCAAAGATAATCAGAAAGGGGGTTAAAGTGAACATTTTAGTCTGTTTAAAACAGGTACCTGATACAGAAAGTCAAATTAAGATTGCTCCAGATGGTAATTCAATCGTTACTGATAATATAAAATGGGTTATAAATCCATACGATGAGTATGCGGTTGAAGAAGCCTTACGCCTCAAAGAAAAATTTGGCGGTGAGGTCACCATTATCGGAGTAGGACCAACACGGGTAACAGAATCCATAAGAACTGCTTTAGCCATGGGTGCAGATAAAGGAATTTTAGTAGATGATCCGGCCCTTACCGGGAGTGATTCTCTTGGTACGGCCAGGATTCTTTCCGCAGTGATTAAAGACCTTGACTACGATATCATACTCTGCGGTAAACAGGGGATGGATGACGATTATGGTTTGGTTGGTTCCAGCTTGGCAGAACTTTTGAGCATTCCACAGATATCAGTAGTTCTTAAATTGGAAGTCAACGAAGATGGTTCAACCATAAAGGCCCACAGAGAGGTTGAAGGCGGAACCCTCGTTATCGAGTCACCTCTGCCGGCTTTGATTACTGCCCAAAAGGGATTAAACGAACCAAGATATGCTTCATTGCCTGGAATAATGAAGGCCAAGAAAAAACCCTTAGATGTTAAGACAATCGCTGATTTAGGTCTGGATGCAAGCGAAGTTGGTGAAAGCGGGGCAAAGATAAAGATTACGCAAATAGCAGCTCCAGAAGAAAGAGAAGCGGGCAAAATAGTAGAAGGTGAAACACCACAGGAAATGGCCGCCAATCTGGCAAAGTTGCTTCACGAAGAGGCAAAGCTTATTTAGTTGAAAGGCAATAGTTCAGCCACAAAGACACCAAGATTATTATATAATTCTTTGAATATCATTTTTAATAAGAGACATGATCATTTCTTCGTGCCTTTGGGACTTGGTGGCTAATCCTATACGTTGAAAGAAGTTTAACTTTTTAACAGAAAATAAAGGAGATAAAAATGGCACAGGGAATTTGGATAGTTGCCGAACAGAGAGAAGGGGAATTAAGAAAGATATCTTTTGAATTAGTAAGCGAGGGCAAGAGGCTGGCTGATAAAATGGGCCAGTCAGTAACAGCCATCCTTTTAGGTTCTAACATTAAGGAAAAGGCACCCGAGCTTGGCAAATACGGTGCGGATAAGGTTATTGTCGCCGATGATAACCGCCTGGCAACCTATACCACAGATGCTTATGTATCAGTCATAGCAGAATTAGCACAGAAAGAAGAACCTGCTATTATCCTTATAGGCGCATCAGTACAGGGAAAGGATCTTTCAGCACGGCTTGCTGCCAGACTCGGAGCTGGTATGGCCCAGGATTGTGTAGCCTTTTCTATTGAGAATGGCAACCTGGTTGCAAAAAGGCCCATCTATGCGGGCAAGGCCTATGCTACCGTCACATTTAAGGGCTCACCTCAAATAGCCACAGCAAGGCCTAATGTTTTTGAATTGAACCCTCCGGATGAGTCAAGGTCACCAGAGGTTATTGATGCAGCGATCAGCCTTGATGATGCCCAGTTGAAAACCAAGGTTGTTGAATTCATCCAAGAGGCAGGGGCCAAAGTCGATCTTACTGAAGCCGAAAGTATTGTTTCAGGTGGAAGAGGTATGAAGGGACCAGAAAATTATAAGATTTTGGAGGAATTGGCAGATCTCATTGCTGCAACCGTCGGCGCCTCACGCTCTGCGGTGGATGCTGGCTGGCGGCCTCACTCTGACCAGGTAGGACAAACGGGTAAGGTTGTATCTCCAAACCTTTATATTGCATGTGGTATTTCAGGGGCAATTCAACACTTAGCTGGAATGAGTACCTCCAAATATATTGTAGCCATAAATAAGGATCCTGAGGCCCCCATCTTCCAGAAAGCCGATTATGGTGTAGTTGGTGATCTCTTTGATGTGGTACCAGCATTAACAGAGGAGATAAAGAAGATACTATAATTTTACGTTACCTATCAGCCCCGATATGTCGGGGCTGATGGTGCCTCCTGAAAGCCAAAGGTGCAGTATTGCTCGAATGTTAAATAATCTGGCATCTATATCTATAATCCCAATATTTCTTTATCTCATCAGCCCCTCTTCCAAGAGACTTACAAAATCATCTATATTCTTTCCTGTAATGATGTGGTCTAAATCTTTTAACCTTGCAAGATCGCAAGCCCGGACTATCTGATTTGTTATTTGGATATCATCTAATAACCCTTATCTTATTTTTGCCTTATTTTTTCCGTAATATTTTAGTGTTGTTTTTTTGTCGACCTTTTGGCATTTTAAAATATTAGAATTTCCAAAACTGGAGATGTTGATTAAACCCAGGAGGAAGTAATGAGGATCGGTTTTATTCAACTTGCACCTGTATTGGGCGATGTACAAGCAACGATTCAGAAAATTGATAGCTTAATTCATCATTGCGAAATTTCAGACATCTTGGTATTGCCAGAATTATGTAATTCTGGATATAACTTTAACTCTTTCGAGGAAGCTTGGGCAACAGCAGAGGAGGTAGAAAATAGTATTTTTATCCAATACTTGAAATCTAAATGCAAACAATTCAACCTATATATTGTATCCGGATTTAATGAAAAAGATAATGAAGCTTTGTATAACTCAGCCATACTTATTGGCCCTAAAGGTTATATTGGTAAATATCGTAAGCTCCATTTATTTTTGAATGAAAAGGACTATTTTAAGCCAGGCAATATAGGCTTACCAGTTTTCGATATAGGATTGTGCAAAATAGGTATGCTTGTTTGCTTTGATTGGATATTTCCAGAAGTATGGAGAATATTAGCTCTAAAAGGTGCAGAAATCATTTGTCATCCTTCAAATCTTGTATTGCCAGGACTTGCTCAGAAGGCTGTCCCAATCCATGCACTCACCAATCGTGTTTACATCATTACTGCAAACAGAATTGGAACTGAAGGAGATCTATCATTTACAGGTCTTTCAACAATTGCAAACCCAAAGGGTGACATACTTGCCCAGGCCTCACAGATAAAAGAAGAAACTGTAATCAAAGATATTGATATTGCATTGGCAAGAGATAAAATGATTACACATAGAAATAATGTATTCAGCGACAGAAGACCAGAAGAATATTCGTTATTGATAGAAAAGGACGTCAAAGGCTGATTGAATATGGAGGAATAAAATATGATTAATACCGCCCCTATATGGATCATTGGTCCACCAAGATGCAGAACCAAATGGACTGTTAATCTATTCAAAGACATCCCGGAACATATTATACTGAACCATCCACCCTTTGGAATCTACAGCCCCTTTAAGTGGCGATACTACAAAACACCCCCTTTTGATGCACTCAAGGCCATTGACCCGCTTCTTGAAGCAGGAAAAACTCCGGTAATCCTCAGGCATCAGTTTGCTTTTTGCATGGACTGGATTCGACGCCAATGGCCAGACTCTAAGTTCTTGATAGTCGGTAGAGAGATCATGGAATGGCTGACTAGTGTCAAGAATTTCAAGGGCGGATTGTACTTTTTCTACAAAAACAATGGCAAGGAAATAGATGCTCCACCCCCTTTTGTAGGCAGGGAACTTGATTCTGACTGGTGGGCTGAAGCTGAATGGTGGCAGAGGGCAGTCGCCCATTACTGGGCGTACATGGGAGCCACCCTCGAAAACTATGACCGAAACGACTGTATGCTTCTTTATACCTCAAATAAATCCACGGGAGAGGATATATATAGCCAGCTCTCGCTAACCTGGGCACAGGATGCCTGTGTCAACATCTCTACATTCACACCTTCAAGGCTCTCCTGCAAAGCCGAATACTCCAAAGCTGACATTGAAGATGTGTTTAACTACCTAAATTCAATTCATTCATCTCCGTGGATAACTCCTGCTCCACTCTCAGAAAGATAAGATATGCAAATCACTCATTCTTGACCCAGAACTATTTTTCACCTATACTCATGCAAAAACTAAGTTCTTATCCTTCACAACCTTTAAAAGTAGGAGAAGAGATGGGTAACCTGGCAAAGGAGAATCGTTTTTTTAACCAAGACCGTGAAACCATGGATTGGGAAAAACGGAAGGTAGATCTGGAGAAGAAATTCCTGAAAACCTTTCATCACGCCTTTCAGCATTCAAAGGCGTACAAGGAAATTTTTCGCTCTTCCGGTATAGAGATGTCTGACATCAAGGGCCTGGAAGACATAGAAAAGCTTCCTATTCTACGCATGGACGATTTGGTGAAGTGGCAGAAAAAGGACGTGCCTTTCGGGGGGTTCAACACCATTGATCCTGGCAGGGTCAGACGGATCTACATCAACCCTGGAATCATCTTGCAACCTGGAGAATGGGATTATCAAGATACCTCATGGGCAGAGGCTCTCTGTGGTGCAGGCTTTAAAGAGGAAGATCGCATTATTAACACATTCAATTACCACATGTGGCCTCTTGCCTTCATGCTGGATGAATCGGTAAAGATGATTGGTGCAACAGTAATCCCTACGGGTGCAGGCAACACACTAATGCAGGTTAAAATCATGCAGACACTGAAAGTCAATGGTTTCATAGGCACCCCCAGTTTTATCATGACCCTGGTCCAACGTTCTGAGGCAACGGGCATGGATCTGAAGAAAGATATTTGTCTTGAAACCGCCCTTGTAGGTGGAGAAATGCTCCCTGAATCCCTGCGCTCTCGTATAGAGAATAAGCTGGGAATGACAGTCCGGCAGGTATATGGCACTACATTTTTGGGCTGCATAGGGTATGAATGTCTGCACATGACCGGCCTACATATAACCGATAACATTCTGGTTGAAGTAGTGGATCCCCACACTGGCAGACAGGTAAAAACCGGAGCTGCAGGCGAAATCGTGGCCACTAATTTTAACACCTCATATCCTATGATTCGTATGGCCACCGGCGATCTTTCCATGTTTGCCCTGGAATCGTGTCCCTGCGGTCGAACCGGGCTTATGTTGAAAAAAATTCTCGGAAGAATTGATCAGGCCGCCAAGGTAAAAGGTACATTTATCCATCCCTGGCAGGCAGATGAAGTCATTTCCCAATATAAAGAGGTCTTTAAGTATCAAGTTGTAATTACCCGGGAAAACTACAAAGATGTCATGACCTTTCTGGTAGAATTGAATGAGGAAACCCCCCGATCTGACATTATTCGTGGCCGAATTGAACGGGATATAAAGGATATATTGACCATAAAGGGTATTGTTAAGATCGTTCCCCGGGGAACCATTCCAGATCTCCATAAGAAGATTGAAGACAAAAGAAGCTGGGATTAACCTTAAACACTGGGAGCAAGGTCCATGGAGGATAACAAAATCGGTGGAATTATGCAAAGCGATGGGCGTGCACTTATAAAAATCATGTCAGTTCCCGATCATGCCAGCGTTGCAGGCACCGTATTTAGAGCCATGGGAGAAAATGGTATAAACATCGAACTTCTGGTAGAGAGTTACGACCTTGATGACTGTGGTAATTTCGCTGTGGTCATCGACCAGAAGAACCTGGATCACGCACTGGAAGTATTAGAGGAGTTAAAACCTACAATTGATGCCAAAGCTATCTCTTACACCCCGGATGTGGTCGTAATAACAGTCTTTGCACCTCATTTACGTGAAAAACCCCGCATACACGGTATGATGTTTTCCTCCATAGCCTCAGTAGGAATCAGTTCTCTTGCTATCAGCACCTCTCTTTCCAGCGTGTCGTGTGTTGTAGAAGGTCAGTATCTAGATATCACTATTCGAGCCTTGAAAGAAACCTTTGGTGCCCCATATGACGTGAAAGAACGGCCCAAAGATTACTAATGCCCTTAAGTTAATTCTGAGGAATTACCAGTGGCAAAACATTATATTTAAACTGTTTTAGAAATAATTTTTTCTTTTTTATGTCAAAGGCATGATGAGTTAGGGGAAAGGGGATCTGGACAAATATAAGTTTCTCTGTTATTTAAAAAGCCTGGTAAACCTGCCCTGCTACGGGGTGTGTCTTATGATAAAAATTATTTACTAAAATGCATATCGAGGAAAAGGGTAAGGGAATGCAACATATCTGGATTAAAGATATCAAGGAAAATGTTAAGCTTGAAGGAGATTATCTGGTTAAAAGCAAGACCGTTGCTCAAACAAAGCAGGGAAATCCATTTCTTACCCTTACCTTGGCTGATAAGACAGGTACAGTTGAGGCCAGGGTATGGGATAGGGTTGAGGAGATATCAACTCAATTTAAAGAGGGTGATATCGTTACCATAACTGGGCAGGCAAATACCTATAGAAACCAGATTCAAATCCAGATAAATAAGCTAAAACAGAACAAAACCCCTATTGATCCCGCCATTTTTCAGGAATCTACTCCCAAAGATATAAAACAAATGCTTTCAGAGCTAAAAAAACTGGCTCACGGGATAAAAAACAGGCATCTCAGAACCCTAATTGAGTCCTTTATGGCAGATCATCAATTTATCTCAGAATTTAAGAAAGCACCGGCAGCAAAATATTTTCATCATAGTTATCTTGGAGGACTGCTTGAACATACTCTCTCTGTGTCTCAAATGGTAATACAGGTGGCAGAGCACTATCATGATTTAGATGGTGATCTCCTTTTATCCGGGGCCATACTTCACGACATTGGCAAGATTGATGAGCTTAACTTTGAACTTAATATAGAATACTCAGATAAAGGAAGACTCTTAGGGCATATTGTTTTAGGTGTCTTGATGGTGGAGGAAAAATTGAAGTCCCTAAAAGATTTCCCATCCGAGCTTGCCCTTCGCCTTAAGCATCTTATCCTGAGCCATCATGGTGAATTTGACTTCGGTTCACCAAAAAGGCCTAAATTTTTAGAGGCCTTTGCCCTCCATCTTGTAGATGATATGGATGCCAAGATCAACGGATTGGGCAGGCTCTTGAAGGATGACAGGCAAGAGGGGTCATGGACAGTCTTTAATAATTTATTCCAGCGATATCTTTTTAAGGGAGATTCCTCTGCGCAGGCAGACAATAAAGGTGATGATATCGAGGGTAAACAGCAAGAGCAGAGATATCTATTCCCTGTGGATCGATAATAAATAGATCAAACAATCAACTATCATTTTATATCCATATACTCAAAAAATCTGCTTCCTACTATCAGAATAATACCGGATAAAAAAAAGCCGTAGAGTCCAAAGTCACTCAATCCCAGCAGTTTCCCAATCAATGCCAATCCACCTCCAGCCACCATAGCTGATATCGCACCTCCCCTGTTTAGCTTAAGCCTATGTCTATAAAAACCAAGAAGGATAGGGAAAACGAGTCCGGAGGTGTAAACAGTATAGCCAAGAAGGAGAGATGAAATAACTCCTTTTAACCTTAGCGCAATGATAAGAGAGAAGATGCCTATGAACACGATAAAAAACCTGGAAAGCAAAAGTAACTTCTTCTCTGGTATAGCTGGTTTTAAAAGGGGCTTTATTATATCAACTGATAGAATCGTGCTGGTTGTCAAAAGGCACGTATCTGCTGAGGACATCATCGCGGAAAGGAGTGCAGCAATAACGAGACCATTCAATCCTATTGGGAAAAGATGGTTAATCATTGTTGGAAAGGAGGCCTCAGGGTTAATCTGCGGAAATAATACCTTGGCCGACATACCTATCATAGTTATTATAAAGGCAAATGGTATTAATGTCAGGGCTACTGTTATGGCAGATCTCTTGGCAATCTTTTTGTCCTTAGCACAGAAGAGCCTTGAGTATATATCCGGTCCTACTAAATATGTCGAACCAACTAAAAATAGATATGTAGCCAATGATTTCCATGTAAAATGCTGACTTACTGGAAAGGAAAAGTAGTCTCCACCAAGGACCTCTCTCATTAAAAAAACTCCTCCTACTTTGCCAAGACAAAGGGGAATCGAGGCGAGAATTGCAATAATAATGATCAGGCTCTGGATTGTATCCGTGCGAACAACTGAATGTTGCCCTCCCAGTAAGGTATAGGTAATAAAGACAAAAGCGGTTATAATCATTAGAAGTGATGGGGGAGCTTTTAAAATAACCTCTAAAATCTTTCCTGCTGCCACTACCTGGCCTGCAATGATACCCATCCAGGCGATAACTATCAAAACTGAGGCAAAGAGTTTTGCTTCAGGCCCATATTCGACCTCAAGAATTTCTGGTAAGGTATAAAGAGAATACCCCCTTACCTTTTCCGCCAGAAAAAGTCCCAGAAAAAAAAGGCCAATAGCTCCCACCAGAAGCCACCATGATCCTACCAAACCTTGTTTGTACCCTAAACCTGCCATTCCAATGGTGGAAGACCCCCCAATTATAGTGGCAAAAAGCGATCCAACAACAAAAAGGAAGGGGGCTCTCCTGTCAGCAACAAAAAAACTGTCTATCCCTTTCACAATCCTAAAGGATCTACTTCCAACAAAAATAAGACCTAAAAAATATATAAAAACAATCGCAATATCCATACCTCACCTAATTGACACGCAAAATTCAGCTCAATCTATTTTTTCCAAAGTGTAATGTCAAACAATTAGATAGATTCTCTGCTCCAAGCTTTAGCTAATAAAACTTATAAAATTCTTGCAAAGTATAAATTTTTTAGTTAAATTGAAACGTTAATTTTTTTTATAATTTCTTTAGAAACGTTACCTAAAACATAATCATTTACCTTTTAATATATGAAAGAACCTTTTAACAATGCGAGAATCACCTTAGTAAAATAGTAAAATCTTTGTTTTTATATAGGATTCCCAGGTTCCAGATCTGAGATTGTTGGGATATTTGGTTAAGGAGGTTATCAATGGATAAAATCAAAATCGCTATTATCGGCATTGGTAACTGTGCAAGCTCACTACTTCAAGGTATAGAATATTATAAAAGCAAGGACAGTATAGATGCTATTGGATTGATGCACTGGGAGATTGGGGGCTATAAACCCTATGATATAGAAATAGTAGCCGCCTTTGACATAGATAAAAGGAAGGTGGGCAAGGATGTCTCCCAGGCTATATTTGAACTGCCAAACTGCACAACTATATTCTGCAAAGATATACCCGCCACAGGTGTCAAGGTTGAAATGGGTGCTATATTAGATGGTTTTTCTGAACATATGCGAGATTACGAGGACAAATATACATTTCTCTTATCTGATGAAAAAGAACCATCCAAGGAAGACTGTATTAAAATATTAAAGGAATCCGGGGCTGAGATCCTTCTCAATTATGTCCCGGTAGGATCAGAGAATGCCGCCAAATTTTATGCCCAATGTGCCCTTGAGGCCGGGGTAGGATTTATCAACAATATTCCTGTCTTTATTGCAAGCAATAACGAATGGGGAGAAAGATTTGAAAAAGCAAACATTCCACTTATCGGTGACGATGTAAAATCGCAACTCGGTGCAACGATCGTACACAGGGTGTTAGCAAACCTCTTTAAGGCCAGGGGAGTAAAGCTTGAAAGGACCTATCAACTCAATACAGGAGGAAACACTGATTTTCTCAACATGCTCAGCAGAAGCCGTCTTGTATCTAAAAGAGAGTCTAAGACAGAATCTGTACAATCACAACTTCTTGAAAAGAGATTGGCAAAAGAAAATATTCACATAGGTCCAAGCGATTGGGTTGCATGGCAGAAAGATAACAAGATAGGTTTTATTCGAATGGAAGGCAA
>CAYTDY010000034.1:0-12879 GCA_964436665.1 uncultured Desulfobacteraceae bacterium | reverse complement strand
TGAAAGTCCTGGTCTTTGAAGGATGAATAGCGTTTTTGCCATAAAAAAATGATGGCTTCTAAATAGTAATTATCCCATTTCCAGTACCCAAGGACAGGCTTTTTTTGCGCAGGATACAGTTATCCAATTGAACTATTGGGATCATTTCAGATCTGAAAGTTGGTATAAATCTTTCATTCATAATGGGGGAGTTCTATTAATTGTCGGTAACAGGACATCTTTCAGTACCATTTTCCCCTTGCCGCAATGGGGACAGAGCCTGGGATCAATCCCGGTTATACGAGTAAGTAGCTCTTCCCAGCTTGGTTTCTTTACTTGCTCATGGTCCTCATTTGTTAACACACCAAGGATCTCTTTGCATTACGAGGGTATTCAGAAGAAAAAGACGTGTGCGATAGACGTGAGGACATCGGATCTTTTGGCTCATGGTATATCTCCCAGAGAAACTGCAAACCTATTGTGAAGCCCGATCACTTGGAATAGATATTCATTATCACAGGCGAATGTTGAATATATGACGAAAAATGTAGTACATAATAAAACTAAAAGCGCCACTGACAATGAAGGATAGAATTACCGACCTGAAACTTGCCTCCGCTCGAGTAATCTGAACACCTATTATTACACCGACGCAAAAGAGAATACTGCTTACTAAAAATCCCAATAGGGAAAAAAGAATGAAAACATAAACTAAGACCCCTCCCAAGCTTAACAAGAAACTGGGTAAATCCTTAATGAGTTCCTGTTGCCCCTCTTCCAAACTCTCCGTTTTTCTCAAGGGAGCTACCCAGCTTTTAACAAAATAAACAAGGCATAATATTAGGAGGAATAGCGTTAGTATATAAGGAAAATATCTTCCATATTCACTGAAATTCCTTATTTCCCAAAAGATAAGACCACAAAGGAGAAGAAGAAGCACAGAGACGATTTTGTCCGTTAATCTTTGATTAATATTAATGCTCTTCATTTTCTACCTCGGATCTTCTGGAGCCAATCCTGCAGAAAAGGCCAGGTGAGGAAAAACAGGATGAAAATAATGAGAGTTACAGTGATAGGACGTCCAAAGAAGTAAGGCAGAAGTCCTCCCCGTGCTTTAGCTATCATCATCGACTGAGTTAGGCCCTCCTCAGCCAGTCTTCCCAACACAATCCCTAAAACAGCTGGGGCTGTAGGAAAACCTAATTTACGCCCAAAGTACATACCGATCCCCAAGATGCACATGACTATCACATCAGCAAAATTACCCCGGATAGCAAAGGTACCCACCACAGACATTACTGCAATAAGGACAGCGAGCATTTCCCGTGGCACGCGAAGTATCTTAGAGTAAATGGGACTGAGGTACATTACAAGTAAAAGGGCAATATTAGCAAAGAAAATGCCTCCGATAAGAATATACATGTCCATAGCATGTTCAGTAAAGAGTTTTGCGCCAGGTCGAAGCCCTTGTACCAGAATAGCTCCTAACATAATGGCGGCTGGGGGGGAGCCAGGAATGCCGAAGGTGAGTGCAGGAATCAAAGAACCGCTTACTTCAGCATTGTTGGCTGTCTCAGCTGCCAGGACTCCTTCGATTCTTCCTTTCCCAAATTCCTCCGGATGTTTGTCCATCCGTTTGATCTGATTGTAGGCCATTATTCCAGCAATATTACCTCCAGCTCCAGGTAAGATACCGATAAAGACACCTATCAAGGAAGAGATTATTCCCTGAAAGCCTGAGAACCATTTTCGGATAACCCATGCCATTTCTCCATGGAGGGAACCCTTAATGATTATTTTGTCAACTTCTTCCCCTTTTTCTTGAGCTAATTCAAGAACCCGGGGAATGCAATAAAGTCCAATTAGGCCAACAATCATGGGAACTCCTCCGGCCAGTTGCGGAAAGCCCAAGGTAAAACGGGTCTCTCCTCCTAAAGGTGAAACACCCACAGTGGTTATCAATAGGCCTATAAACCCGCTGATGAGACCTTTGCACAGCGATTCTTCCGCTATACTAACCATTATGGTGATACCCAGAATGCAAAGCCAGAAAAATTCGGGAGGGCCAAAACGAAGAGATACCCTGGCCAGTGGAGGGGCAAGAAAAGCAAGAAAAATATTCCCTATGAGACCGCCCATTACTGAGGCGAAAACGGACATCATGAGGGCTCGGCGAGCCAGCCCTTTTTGAGCCAGAGGGAAACCATCGAAAGTGGTAGCTATATCAGACGGGGTACCTGGTACGTTTAGCAGAATAGCTGGAATACCTCCCCCCCTAATAGCCCCCACATAGATGGAGCCCATTAATAACAGGGCTGTTGAAATCGGTATATAGTAGGTAATGGGTAGTAAGACAGCAAGAGCCATTGTAGCTGTTAGCCCTGGCATACAGCCTACCAGATTCCCCACTAACACACCACCTATAATAATTGCCATCATATGGGGCTGGATTAATACGCCGACAACCTCGCTTATCATAGCTTTCCTGCCTCTTTAGAGAACAGTGTCCCCCCTATGATACTATGCTAAGCATTATAGGGGGGAGTCGACAAGTCTATCTTTTCTTTACAACTATTTTCCCAGCTTTTATTTCTATATAGCCCAGCTTCTCAAGGATCCCAATCATCTGATCTTTTTCCTTACGGATGAAGTCCTGATATTCTTTTCTTGGACGGTAATAAGCTGGAAGGCCTGCTTTGTTCATACCTTCTGCATAGTCTTTGGTTTTCGCTATCTTGTCTATCTTTTTACAAATGAATCTAATTCGCTCCTCCGGGGTCCCCGGTACAACAAACAAACCGCGGTGAATGGCTGCATACCATTCAATTCCTTCCTTATATGCTGGAGGTGCACCGATCTTATCTAAATAAGGATGGAGGACCTCAGGAACCTTTTTAGCTCCTACAGCCAATACCCGGACATTTTCCTCGCCAAGAGTAATAATATCACCTGTATTGCCAAACATCACGTCTATATGCCCTCCAAGCAAAGATACCCCTTGAGGAGCAGAACCGGGGAATATTACCTCTGCAAGCTTTATATTTGCTATCTCTTCAAATAGCTTAAGACCAATCCAGTCTCCTGTAAACTTCCCACAAACGCCGGCAGTTACTGCACCGGGATGCTTACGGGCATACTCAATCAGCTGGCGAATATTCTGAAATTGACTTGTTTTCAGAACGGTAATCATCTCAGGATCTGTCACCAGGCCAGCAATTGCCCCTTTTATATGGTCTTCGGTGGTGTAAATAGTCTTCCGAAAGATAGGCTGCATAATTATATGGGGAAGATTATTAGCGGCTACCGTGTATCCATCAGGTTTTCGCCGGACCAAAGCATCCCAGCCAATTTGGCCTCCTCCTCCTGCCATATATTCTACTGCCATAGATACTCCGAAGTACTCCTTCCAGAATCTTTCAAAGACACGACCCTGAAGATCCGTAGTACCACCAGGTGAGAAAGGAACAATGTAAGTAAACGGTTGAGTGGGGTACTTTTCTTCCCCAAGAGCTATTGTGGAACTGACGAACAGAGATAGCCCTATAATGAGAGCCAATACCAAAGAAGCTTTTCCAAGTAATGTTTTTCTCTGCCTAATCATTTGAAACCTCCTTTCAAAAATTGTTCAAATTTCCCTGAAAGTTCTCACTGAGAAAAGACAGTCGCTTAGCGGTGTCCTTGAGAACCTTCTTTTGTCCCAAGCCTGACCTGGCCTTCCTAATTCCTCACCTCCTTTCCAGCCCTAATTTATAACTCTTACAGCATTTTATAATCTTCTCTTGCCAGAGTTCACTTATTCCTTTCATTGTGCTCGATATAAAATCCACAGAATCCATGATTCTATGAGGCGCAATTTGTGCCTTCTTGTCCGTTTAAGACAACCTTTATTTTGTGATTTAAGTTACCACTGCGTTTTATCAAACCAGTCAAGAACAGCTTTCCTGACATTCTTGATGTGCTCTTTAGCCATCTGCTCGGCAACGTACGGATCATTATTAAGTATTGCCTTAGCAATTTTTTTATGGTCGCTCAAAGATACTTTAAGTCCTCTTATTGGCAGATTCAAAGAATTCTTCAATAAGATCCGACTTTGATAATAAAGACCCTGCATGATCTGGCATAACCTTTGATTTTCGCTGAAAATCCTCAATGTGTTATGAAACTCCATATCAAGGCGAGCATATTCTTTAACGTCATCCTTTTTAACACACTCCTCAGATAGTTGAATAAGAGAGCGGAGTTTCTCAGCCCTATCTGATGTTATTCCCTCCGCCACCTTTCTAGCTGCCATTCCGTCTAAAACCTCGTGCAGATCGTAAATTTCTACTGTCTCTTTACGCGAGATACGGATTACAGAAACACCTTTATACAATATTCCTTCTATAAGGCCATCTTGCTTTAATCTGGCTAATGCTTCCCTCACAGGAGTTTTGCTTACATCAAATTTTTCCGTTATATCTCTTTCAACCAACCTTTCTCCTGGAAAAAGTCTTCCCTCTATGATATCCTCCTGAAGCCTTTTATATACCATCTCTGTTTTGCTGAAGTTCTCTTCCATCACTTTCATTCATAAGGATTGACAGGACAATAATATACCCTATCATATACCAAATGATATATTATCTGTAAAGTTTTTTTCAACGATTTATTTTTCAAGTTAGAATTAAGGAGATCTATAACTAAACCTTTTTACCTATACACATCAGAAAATTTTCGCTTTCAGACGTTCGGCAAGTCGCTCGGGGATATTATCAAAGGACCCGTTTGACATCACAAGGATTACATCTCCTGATTTAATAAGAGCGAGAAGCCCTTCAAGAAGATCGTCATTGTTTGGGAAGTAACGGGCCTCGATGCCCCTCTCTCTTAGGTTAGCTGTCAGTTTGGGAGAAGAAAACCTTTCATTTAATGGAATTTTTTCCATCATAGGAGGTTCTGGAAGGATAACTAAATCAGCGCCAGTGAAGGAAGCGGCGTAGGACTTTTGGAAGATGTTCCTCCGACTTGAATTTGATCTCGGTTCAAAAACAGCAACAAGGCGGCGGTTTTTGTAATGGCCTTTTACAGCTTTTATTGTTTCTCTTACAGCAGTTGGATGATGTGCAAAATCATCTATCACAAGTATATCTTTATAATTACCTATTAACTCTAGTCTTCTCTCTACCCCCTTAAAGGTTGCAATGGCCTTGGCGATAATTTCACCCTTTATCTTTAAATGAGAGGCGATAGAGATTGCAGCAAGGATATTATAGATACTATGGTCTCCATAAAGATCAGTGGTAACACTAAGATATTCTTTCTTCCCTTTTAATATAGTAAGCCTTGTCATACCACCGTTAACGGTTATATCCCCAATAGTAATGTCTGCTTCTCTTTTTATTGCATATGTCAGAGAAGGACACCTTGCTTTTTTAATCTCATCTATTATCAGTGGATCATCACAGTTTACACACAAGAGCCCTTGATCAGGTATCATTTCCATAAGACACCTGAAAGAATCCTTTATTTCCTCAATACCTTTGTAGATGTCTGCATGGTCAAACTCAATACTGGTTATTACAGTTATATAAGGATTATAGTGTAAAAATTTGGGTCTTTTATCAAAGAAGGCTGTGTCGTATTCGTCACCCTCAATAATAAAATATGAACCATTAGATAATTTGAAATTGCTGTTAAAGTTTTTTGCTATACCCCCAATCATAAATGATGGATTCATTCCGGCATTCTCCAGAATCCATGCAGTTAAAGCAGATACTGTTGTCTTACCATGAGTTCCGGCAATAACAATAGATTTCTTTGTATCCATAGCAAATTTTTTTAAGGCCTGGGGCATGGAGAGATGTGGTATGCCTAAATGGAGCAATTCTTCTGATTCAGGATTATTCCTGGTGATTACGTTTCCTACGATTACCAGATCTGGCAGGGGATGGAGGTTGGAAGGGGAATAACCCTTTTTTACAGGGATAGAAAGTCTCTCAAGAAAGGTGCTTATAGGGGGATAGATGTTTTGATCGGAGCCTGTTATAGTATAACCTTTCTCCTTTAGCATCCCTGCCAAGGATGACATACCAACACCGCAGATACCCATTAAGTGAATATGGGCATGTCTTGGCAATATGTGAAAGTTATCATCCATGACTAAATTCCCGCATAATTAGGTTGTGAAGCTTGGGGCGGAAATCTTTTATCTTTTCATTTGTCCTGCTTGGATGGATCCGGTTTGTCAGAAATATTACTGTTATATTTTTTTCTAAATCTATCCATATCGAGGTGCCGGTAAATCCAGTGTGACCTACACTACTTGAGCTAAAGTAATTGCCTGAACTGGAATTCTTTTCTGATGGTGTGTCCCATCCAAGGGCCCAGGTAGAACCCGGGACAATTCCTTGCCGCGAGAAAAATGTCCTCACAGTTTCAGTCTTAAGTAGTCCTGAACTGTAACCATGATAGATTTTAACTAATATATTGGTCAGGGTAAAGATATCCAATGCTGTCCCAAAGAGCCCGGCATGACTGGAGTAGCCTCCAAGGGCATATGCATTTTCATCATGGACGTGGCCTTGGATAACCTCCATTCTCCAAGTGCAATACTCTGTGGCGGCAAATAGCTCTTTTTCATGTACCTCATCAGCAGTTATTTGATCGAGATAAAGGTTTTTCAGCCCAAGGGGGTGGTAAAAAGTAGCCTTTAGAAATGAGGATAAATCCTGGCCAGTAATTTTTTCTATTATCCACTCTAAGAGCATAAATCCTAAATCACTATAAACTGATACCGTTTTAGGTTTTTCCTTTAAGGGTTCTTCCATGATTAATCGCCTTACCGCAAGCTTTCTTTTTTCTATTGGGTATTTTACAAGTTCCAGATAAAATGGTTTCCAGTCCGGTAGTCCCGAAGAGTGGTTTAACAGGAGGCGGGGGGTAAGATCAGATTTGTCTTTCCAGGGAAAAGGATTGATGAGGGATGAAATAGTCACATCGAGATCCAGCAGATCCTCATCCACAATTTTCATGATAGCCAACGTGGTGCCTAATGGTTTGGTCAGGGAGGCTAAATCAAACATCGTTTCTTTTTCCATGGGAAGGGGTTGCGGGATTAGTGTCCGATTGCCCACATTATGGAAAAACACGATATCTTCCCCTCTTGCTACTAGAAGAACCGCACCTGGATAGACCTTTTCCTTCAGGCCTTTTTTTAGAAACTTGGTTATTTTAGCGGACATAAATGTTTTCCCCAAGATAATTATTTCAGCCACAGACTAACGCAGACAAATAGTTCCGCTGAATGCGGAACTATTAGATGTCATGCCCTTCGGGCAAATTTAAAACCATTGGTTGCAGCACCATTTATTGCATAGGTTGCGTCATTATTATCCAAAAAAATTGTTCTTTTTTAGCGGAGCAATTGCATTTTTTGTTCAGCCAGGTCGGCTGAACAAAATGTCTATCCCTGTCTGCGTGGGTCTGCGGTTAATTCATGAGATAGCTGATTTTTCTACTTCAAGAACCATCTTTTCAGTATTAAGGATAGCAGGAAGACCAAGAGGCAAGGATATGTTTTCACTTCCATGGCCAACATGCAAACCTGTTACCACTGGTATGCTGAGGCCACCAAGTCGTTCCTGAAGCACACTGTTTATAATCTCCTTTTCCCCACAATCCACAATTTGGCCGATAATGAGGGCAGATAGCAGATCTAATCGGCTACTTAGTAAGAGCTGTGTAAGCATCCGGTCAAACCTGTAAGGAGACTCTCCTTTCTCTTCTAAAAAAAGGATTACACCTTCAAAGGATGGTAAAAAAGGTGTATCTAAAAGGGAACATATAGTTGAAAGATTGCCGCCCAGAAGTATGCCCCTGGCCTTACCCCTATTTATTATTTTTCCCTGTTTAAAGAAGATTTGAGACCTATAAGAGGTGGTAATAAGCCTGGATAAATTTGGCCAGTTTTTATTTTTAGGGAGATCCGTTAGGGTGGGTCCATGGATGGTAATTAAACCACTTTGTTTGTATATGGCAATTAAAAGAGCAGATAGATCACTGAAACCTGTTATTATTTTCGGGTTTTTTCGTATTAGGTCAAAATCAATTTTATTGAGAAGCCTTGCCGAGCCATATCCGCCCCTGGCGCAAAAAATCGCCTTTACCTCAGGATCGGAAAACATCTGATGAAGATCTAACACCCTATCATGGTCAGGGCCAGCCAGATAATTCAAATGATCAAAAAGATGTTTACCAAGCTTTATCTTTAAAGGAAAAGACTCTAAAAGCTTTAGACCCTGCAATATTTCGGATTGGGTAACAGGGCTTGATGGCGCTATAACGCCTACTGTCTGATTCGGCTGGAGACGGGGACCTTTTATGATAGGCATGGATGCCATAATTTTTACCCTGTAAGAAAACTCCGCCATTTCTGGCGCGGATGCCCGCCCGCAACGCTGTTGCTTGCAAGGTGTACGGGCCTATAGATAAAATCTTATTTCTTTGTTGAGGGCGGGATTTAAAGCCTTGGCCTTCTAACAGGGTTTACATACTACTTTAAGAAGCTTGGAGCAACTTAAAATACAAGACTTTTGCTTTGATCAGCCCTGACGCATGAATATACTCAAAGAGGTGTAACACGAGGCAGAGACAAGAAATTCCTTTATTAATATCTTCAAATGCCAAATTAGGTGGCAAGAATATTTTTTTATATGCTTTTTGCCAGTTCCGGAAAAGATTATAGAATGGTTATCTGTCCTGGCTTTCCAAGAAGGATGAGAGGTTACCGCAGTGAAGGCGACATTTCCATCCCCTTCACTGAAAACGCCAGGATGCCCAGCCCGGAAGGGCGGAGAGCTTCACTATTTGAAAGTATCGTCGCGATCCAGTGCTTCGTAACGGATGGGCATGTATTCCGGAGACCACATAGCCCTCTCGATGTTCTCTTCGAGGTTTACTAGGACCTCCTCGTTTGCGTTCCCCTCGGAAACAGCGTATTTGATCACGGCGCAGGCCACTGCATGTGAGCACTCTCGGATGCGCTGGAAATCGGGATAGACAGTGCATTCCTTAAGGTCACCATCAGTTAGCTTCTGGCTGAGAACCTTGGCTGCTTGGAGAAACATGCCGTTGGTCACACGCCTGATGCTGCCAACCATTACACCAAGTCCCACGCCTGGAAAGATGAAGGCATTGTTGCACTGGCCAATCTGGTACACTCGACCATCATACTCGACAGGTGGGAAGGGGCTACCAGTGCACACGATAGCCCTACCCTCGGACCATCGGATGGCCTCCTCTGGAGTGCACTCGCTTTTGGATGTGGGATTTGAGAGTGGAAGAATAATAGGGTGGTCGTTGATTTCTGCCATGGCCTTCACTACGGCCTGGTTGAAGATGCCTGGTGTTGCGGACGTGCCGATGAGAATAGTAGGTTTGGCGTTAGCAATTGCCTCCTCTAGGGTGATCTTAGAGCGGTCTTTGCATTTGTATGTAGCGATCTCTGCGACGTCTCTGGCGTAGGTAGCCTTGAATTCCTCCAGGTTGGAGCGTGCCTTGGTGACAAGTCCCTTGGTATCAACTGTCCAGATGTGCTTTTGCGCTTCCTCAATCGATAGCCCCTCTTCCTGCAGGGCCGATACAGTGAGATCGGCGATTCCATGTGCTGCTGCACCGGCTCCGGCAATGAGAAGCCGGGCATCACGGAGCTGCTGGCGGGTGATGTGCAGTGCACCGTAGATAATGGCGAGGACAATGCCGGAGGTTCCCTGGATGTCGTCGTTGAAGCTACACAAGGTGTCCTTAAAGCGATTCAACTGCTTGATCGCATTGGCCTTGAGAAGGTCCTCCCACTGAAGCAAAACGTTGGGGAACACCTTACACACTGCATCGATAAATCTGTCGATGAATGCCTGGTACTCTTCACCCCGGACCCGCTCTTGCCGGATCCCTATATAGAGAGGGTCATTGAGTCTCTCCTTGTTGTCGGTGCCTGCATCAAGCGTAATGGGCAGAGTAGTGTAAGGTGAGACACCTGCACAGAGCGTGTACACACAAAGCTTACCGATTGAGATCCCCATTCCGCCTGCGCCTTGGTCTCCAAGTCCCAGAATGCGCTCGCCATCGGTAACCACTATTACAGAGGGATCCTTGATGTATGAGTTGGCGAGGATATTCTCTATGTTTTGCATCTGGTTATAATTAATGTAAAGACCTCGCCCGCGCTGCCAAATATGTGAGAACTTCTGACATGCTTCTCCAACGGTTGGGGTGTAGATGATGGGCATCATCTCATCGATGTGTTTATACGCAAGTCGAAAGAAGAGTGTTTCGTTTCTATCGCGCAAGTTCGTCAGGTAGATGAATTTCTCGAGGTCGTTTGGCTTTGACTGAAAGTTCTCGTAGGTTCGATCCAGTTGCTCCTCGATGGTGCAAACGCACGGCGGCAATAAGCCGTGAAGATTAAGCTCGTCTCTCTCACGGACGGTGAATGCCGTTCCTTTGTTTATGAAGGGATTAAATAGGAGTGTCTTACCTTTTTGTTGCACAGCGATGTATTTCTGCCAGGTTCTCGGATCGATCTTTATTGAAAAATCCATGAAATCTTCCAAATGATAAAAATTGTTTTAAGGGTGGTATTCCTAAAGAGAGATTGTCTGCTCATCTGGTTGAGTATGTTTTGCGGTATGATCATAGATATTTATATCTTACGATTTAATATAGAATTTGTAACGTAAGTACTTGGGACTGTCAAGTGTTTAGTAAAAATTGTGTTAGCTTAATTATGTTTCTTGACAACTCAATGAAAGATAAATAGTTTAGGGGAAATTTATTTTGAAAGGAGGTAGAGCATGAGAAAGAAAGTAAGCATTATAGGAGCTGGAAATGTTGGTGGAGCTACTGCAATGAGGCTCTCTGAAAAAGAGTTGGCAGATGTTATATTAGCAATAGATATCCTTCCAGGCATGCCGGCTGGAAAGGCACTGGATCTTACCCAGGCCGCTGCTATAGAAGGTAGTAGTTTTCATATTAATGGCATGGATGATGACTACACGCTTACAAAAGATTCAGATATCGTCGTTGTCACAGCAGGTTTTCCCAGAACACCAGGGATGACAAGGGATGACCTACTTAGTAAGAATGCAGAGATTGTGCGATCGGTGGTTAAGAAGATCATAACCGTTGCACCTGATTCAATTCTAATTATCGTAACTAATCCATTAGATGCCATGTGTCATGTTGCATTTGAAGCAAGTGGTTTTGATAGAAAGAGGATCATTGGTATGGCAGGCGTTCTTGACTCTGCCAGGTTCAGGACCTTTATTTCAATGGAGCTCAATGTTTCTGTTGAGAATGTCCAAGCCTGTGTGCTCGGTGCGCACGGCGATACCATGGTTCCTCTTCCCAGATATTCCACTGTAGCAGGCGTCCCGATAACTGAGCTCCTACCGGCTGACAGAATTGAGGCCCTTGTGGAAAGAACCAGACAAGGTGGAACCGAGATTGTAAACCTACTGAAGACAGGGGGCGCCTACTATGCTCCATCGTCTGCGATCACGGAAATGGTGGAGGCGATTTTGAAGGACAAAAAGAAGATCCTTCCCTGTGTTACCTATCTCCAAGGTGAATATGGGATACATGATATCTTTGTCGGTGTACCTGTAAAGCTCGGTTCAGACGGGATAGAAGAGATAATAGAGTTAAAGCTTACAAAAGAAGAGAATGAAGCCCTCCAGAACTCAGCCAAGGCAGTTCAGGGCCTTTTGGATGATTTGAAGAGGCTCGGCTAACTTCTACTCCTATTGGAAGTGCCTAAAGTTAATGTGTCGCTTTGCTCCAACTAAGATTAAAAGTAAACTAAAGTTGAAATGATTTATTTTCTTAACTTTAGGTCTTAGCTCACTTTAGGCGCTTTTAACCTTCTTTGGATAATTGAGATGAGAATAATTAGGGAGAGTCTATTTCAAGGTGCTGAAAGGGCTCAAGGAGTTACAATTATTATTGATGTGTTTAGAGCATTTACATCAACTCCCCTATTTTTTCATCTTGGAGCCCAAAAGGTAATCTTTGTGCACAATCCAGATGAGGCTTTTTCTCTTAAATCAGATCGTAATGATATGCTCTTGGCTGGCGAGGTTGACGATCAACTTATTCCTGGTTTTGATCTTGGAAATTCTCCATCCGAAATTGTTCAAAAACCCCTGGGATTTTTTAAGGGGAGGATAGTAGTTCAAAGGACCACGGCCGGTGTTATTGGTGTAATAAGCGCACTTACCAAGGCTGAGACAGTTATTCTTGGTAGTTATGTAATGGCTCGGGCTATCTCCAGATATATACTTTCTCAAAATACTCTTCCTGAAGTTGTGACAGTTGTAGCCACGGGAACATATGGGATCACCAAGGCACCGGAAGATGAGGGTTGTGCCGACTACTTAGAACACCTTCTCACAGGAAACCATTACGATCATCTTGAGACTCTAAAAAATATCATATTTGATGAGGCTGCCCAGAAGTTTATAAGAGGGGATAAGAGCTATTTTCCAAGGGAAGATCCTATATTTTGTTTACAGAGAGATCTATTTGATTTTGTTTTAATAGCAAGTAAAGAAAATGGTTTGGTGATGGTAACATCTAAAAAGTTATGGGTTAGCTAAAGGATATAAGCTATGGATGAGGATTCAGTAAGTAAAGCAGATGTTTATGATGTTATCATTATAGGTGGTGGGCCAGCAGGTCTTACAGCCGGTATATATACAGCCAGGGCAAGACTTTCTACTATATTGATTGAAAAATTAGGTATCGGTGGCCAGGCTTCTATTACAGACAGGATAGAAAATTATCCAGGTTTTATTGGAGGTATTTCTGGCCCAGAACTTGTTCATAATATGGAACAGCAGGCTGAATCTTTTGGGATGAGAACAG
>CAYTDY010000033.1:0-12952 GCA_964436665.1 uncultured Desulfobacteraceae bacterium | reverse complement strand
TGCAGGGCAAACTCCTCAGAGTTATTCAGGAGAAGGAATTCGAAAGATTGGGAAGTACCAAAGTAATCAAAATTGATACAAGATTCATTGCTGCTTCCAATAAAGATTTAGAAGAGCTAATTTCGAAAGGTGAATTTCGCGAGGATCTCTTTTATCGGCTGAATGTCTTTCCCATAAAACTACCCCCTTTGTGGGAGAGAAAGGATGATATTCCTTTACTCCTGGACCATTTTTTGGAGTTACATTCGAAGGGTGGGAGTGTCCCGGCCAAGAGGTTTTCCCAGGAGGCTATTAAAATATTGATGAGATATGATTGGCCTGGCAATATCCGGGAGCTTGAAAATTTAGTCGAAAGATTGTCCACCCTTTGTAAAGAGCCTGTTATTCATCTTAAGGATATCCCGATATTTACTATCACTAAAGCTGAGATCAAGGATATGCCTCTCAATGAGGCAATCAAAACCTTTGAAAAACAGTATGTTGGGGCTGTCCTTGAAAGTGTTGACTGGAATAAAACCAGAGCAACGGAGATACTCGGTGTTCATCGTAACACCCTTTTGGCCAAAATAAATGAATTAGGCTTGAAGATATAAAGATTATGTGTTGATCCCCCCTTCTGCCCATCATTTTAGATCCTCTCTTTTGATATACCTTTTCCCATAAAATTCCGAAATGAATATCCCTTAAGCAAGCTGTAGGGTATCAAAACCTAAAAACATCGGTCACTGCGAGGAGTCCCGAAGGCTTTCGGGACGACGACGCAGTCTCATGGTAAGGAGATTGCTTCGCTATGCTCGCAATGACAGAAAGGAATGTTGTCTCAATGAAACCCTGCAGCAAGCTCCAAGGAATTACCAAGTTAAACTCGAAATGCACAAAAAATGTGCATCACTGCCCAAAATAATGTGCACGGGCTGTCAGTAATTTAGTAGAAATATAATAATATCAATAGGTTATGAATGGCACGGTAATTGCTGTAATAGAAGCAGCAAGGAGACAAATATGGAATCTTCTCATTCTGGAAAATTAAGCCTTAAGGAAAAGGGATTACGATATAAGCTTATTATTGTTGAAGCCTTAATTTTTGCCCTACCCTTTTTTATTCTTTCCTATATCCTTTATGAAAATAATGTCTTCTTTGAATTTTCCCAACTCATTATTTTATCATTGGTCTTGATCCTCATTCTTGCCGGTTTGATTCTCCTCCGTCAAATTTTCAACAAATTCTTAATGGTGGCCAACTCAATTAAGAAGGCCGAATGCGATAATAAGTATTTGATTGATACGCAAAAAGATACGGTCGAACTGCATGAGATAACAGTTTCTTTTAACAACCTCATGAAAAAATTCGAAGAGACAACCGGCGAACTAAGATGTAGGGTCTTCGAGTTATTTGCCATCAAAGAACTTACCGAAGTTGCGAGCAAGAGCTTAGATATTCATGATTTGCTTAGTGTGCTTTTGGAAAAGGCCATGGCCGTAACAAAGGCGCAAATCGTATCGGTGTTCATGCTTGAATCGGACAAACAGCGTTTTCGTATTGTAGCATCGAGGGGATTGGAATCAGGACCCAAAAAGAATTCTTATATATCTATAAATGAATCCCTGGCACGAGTTGTCGTATCTGACAAGAAGCCCCTTCTCGTTCAAAACATCGAGACCGATCCAAGGACCCTAAAGCCAAACGATCCGAAATACGGACCGCCATCATTTTTAAGCATGCCGATTTTCGTAAGAGAAAATTTAATATCGGTCTTGAACCTTTCCCATAAAGAGACTAAACAAGTCTTTGATTCAAACGATGAGCAAATTTTGTCCATAATGATAGGCGAGATCGGCTTTGCCTTAGAAAATGCCCAACTCCATTTAACAGTCGAAGAAAATTTAAAAAATCTTCAAGAGCGTACTTTAGAACTGACCAATGCCAATGATATACTTAAAAAAGAAATCAACAAAAGAAAGCGGGCTGAGGAGGCGTTTCAGGAGAGTGATGAAAAATATCGAACAATACTTGAAAGCATAGAAGAAGGCTACTATGAGATTGACCTTGCTGGGAACCTGACTTTTTTCAATGAATCACTATGTAAAATATTGGGATATTCCCCTGACGAATTATTGGGCATAAACAACCGAGACTATGCCTCTCCAGAAACTGCCAAGAGAATGTATCAGATATTTAACCAAATATACCGGACAGAAAAACCAGCAAGTGTAACTGACTATGAAATCATCAGAAAAGACGGGACTACAAAAGTTCTCGAGCTCTCTGCTTCCCTTATGCAGGACAATGGGGACAAGCCGATTGGATTCCGAGGCGTGGTTCGTGATGTCTCACAACGCCTATTGGCAGACAGAGAAAAAAGGAAATTGGAAGCCCAACTCCAACAAGCCCAAAAGATGGAAGCTATCGGTACCTTGGCAGGAGGAATCACCCATGACTTTAACAATATCCTTGCCGCTATTATTGGATATACCGAGCTTGCGATGTTAGATGTTCAAGAGGGGAGCAAAGCGAAACAAAGTCTGAAGCAAGTGCAAAAGGCCGGTAATCGAGCAAAAGATCTTGTGAATCAGATCCTTGCTTTCAGCCGCCAGAGCAAACAGGAACTACTGCTTGTTCAGATCAGCCCCATTGTCAAAGAGGCTCTCAAACTGCTCAGGGCATCTTTGCCCACCACCATCGAGATCCGGCAGAAGATAGAGACCAACCTTGGAACTGTTGAAGCAGATTCCACCAAGGTCCATCAGGTTTTGATGAATCTTTGCACCAATGCGGCACATGCCATGCGTGAGAATGGGGGCATTCTGGAGGTAAGCCTCACCAAGGTGGATATAGACACAGACGCTTCAGCACAGCACCCGGATATACGTCCGGGACCCTACCTGAAACTGACCGTGAGTGATACTGGCCATGGCGTAGCCCCTGAGATGTTGGAACGGATCTTTGATCCCTATTTCACTACTAAGGAGAAGGGCGAGGGAACCGGACTTGGATTGTCCGTAGTCCACGGGATCGTGAAGGATCATCGTGGCACTATTACTGTTGAGAGTGAGCTGGGAGAGGGGACTGCCGTCCATATATTTCTTCCCCGAATGGAACACGCAAAGGAAGCAGCAGTGGAAACAGAAGAGTCCCGCCTTGGCGGGACTCCTACCGGTCATGAGCGTATCCTTTTCATCGACGATGAGCAGGCCTTGGTGGACATAGGCAAGCAACTGCTGGAACTCCTGGGGTATGAAGTGACTACCAGAACGAGCAGCATCGAGGCTCTGGAGCTATTCCAGGCACAACCGAATAAATTCGATCTTGTTATTACCGACATGACAATGCCTAATATGACAGGGGAAAAGTTGGCCAAAGAACTCATGATAATTCGCCGAGATATTCCGATTATACTTTGCACAGGATTTAGTGAGCAGATCACTGAAAAGGAAGCCAAAGAGATAGGCATTAGAGAATTTGTCATGAAGCCACTTGTGATGCGGGATCTCGCCAAGTCCATCCGGAAGGTACTGGCCGAAAAATTACCAACTTAAAATAAAGGGGAGAGGAGGAAACTGGAGAAGGCCTAAGTGACATGATGGTTTCACCTTAATCTTTCTATAGCTCCTTCTATCAGGCTTCTAATTTCTTCAAGCCTTTCTTTGGATTGTGCCTCGAATCTAAGCACAAGCGCAGGTTGAGTATTAGAGGCCCTTACCAATCCCCAACCATCATCAAAGACAATCCTGACGCCATCCACATCAATTATTTTATATTTCTTGCTGAATTCATCTTTTAGCCTGTCTACAAGCTCAAACTTTTTAGCATCAGGGCACTCTACCCTAATTTCAGGTGTAGTATATGATTTTGGAACACCCGCTAAAAGCTCTATCAATGACTTACCAGTCCTGGACAATATCTCTAACAGCCTGCATGATGCATAGATGGCATCATCATAACCAAAATACCTATCGGCAAAGAACATATGACCACTCATCTCTCCTGCCAGAAGGGCCTTGCTCTCCTTCATCTTGTTCTTTATCAGAGAATGCCCTGTCTTCCACATAATGGCATTTCCACCATGGGCTTCAATGTCTTTATACATTCTATCTGAACATTTAACCTCAGAAATAATAGTAGCCCCAGGATTTTCAGCCAGGATATCCCTTGCAAAAATGAGCAAAAGCATATCTCCAAACACAATATCACCTGAGTTATCTATAACTCCAATCCTGTCTCCATCTCCATCAACACCAATACCGATGTTAAGGTTGTGCTTTCTCACCTCTTCAATAAGATCTTTCATATTATCCAGTACAGTGGGGTCTGGTTCATGGTTGGGAAAGGAGCCATCCATATCACAATAAAGATCGTAGAGGTCACAGCCAAGGGATTGCAAAATCTTTACCCCTACAGGCCCTGCTGTGCCATTACCGGCATCAAAACCTACTTTGATCCCAGGAGTTATCTTTATATCGCTCGTGATCATATCTATATATGTTTCAATGATTTCATATGATGAATATTTTCCGTGTCCTGTTGCAAAATCCGCCTTCTCAATAATTTGTCTTACTTTCTGAATCTCTTCCCCGTAAATAGTATCGAAACCGCTGCATATCTTGAAACCATTGTAATTTGGCGGGTTATGACTTGCGGTAATCATAACCCCTCCATCTGCTTTTAGGTGACGTATTGCAAAATAAAGCGTTGGGGTAGGGCAAATACCTACATCTACTACATTGCAGCCCGTGGATATGAGACCCTCTGTTAGTTCATCACTTATCTTGGGTGAGCTCAACCTACAGTCCCTTGCTAAGGCAATTCTTTTTTTTCCTAAACCCTTGAAATAGGTACCGAACCCCTTTCCTAAAATAATAAATTCATCCTCTTTAATGTCTTCGCCTATCACACCCCTTATATCGTATTCTCTATAAATTTCTGGGTTCATATATGTTCCTCTTTACAAAATCTCATCCCTACCCTTGGATTTAAGTATCTCAACAAGCTTTTTCACATCCTGAGACCTTTCTCTCTTACAGACCAAAAGCACATCCTCCTCCTCAACAATAACCAGATCCTCCACACCTAAGAGTGCAACCGGTTTTTTTGGGCTATAAACAATACATTTAGAAGAATCAAGATTGATTACCTCTCCAATTGAGGCATTTTTATCTATATCCATAGGCCAGTATTGAGCTGCAGATGTCCAGGAGCCTATATCATTCCAACCAAAATCCCCCTCTACCATGAGAACATGCTTTGACTTCTCTATAACACCATAATCAATAGATATGGCCTCCATATTTTGATAGGCATCTCTGACAGCCTTTGATTCCCCCTTTTTGCCAAGGGATGATTTTATTTTCATAAGCCATTTATAATTATGAGGGAGATATTCTTCAATTTCCTTTAGCATGTTTGAGGCTCTCGCAATAAAGATACCACTATTCCAGAAAAAATTACCTTTATTTATAAAAAGCCTGGCTGTCTCTATATCAGGTTTCTCGTTAAAGGATTTTACAGCGTATATTAAATTCTTCTCATCTATTAATTCATCTGCCTCTATATACCCATAGCCAGTTTCTGGTCCCCTTGGAGGGATTCCAATTGTAATAAGAAAATCCCCTTGAGAGGCCTGATAGGCGCCTGCCACTATTTTCTGATGAAACTTTTTTTTATCCTCAATATAATGATCTGAAGGCAAAATTACTAAAATAGCATCTGGATCATCCCTTTCTATAAAAAGGGCAGAAATGCCAATTGCAGGGGCAGTATTTTTCCCAAATGGTTCAATTACTATATTTTTATCTGGTATCTCGGAAACTGTTCTTTTAACAGCATCTGCCTGGGATAAGGTGGTTACTATCTTTATCCTGCTTATAGGTATAATGGGTTTGATTAGTTTGATCGTCTTTTTAAGAAGTCCACCTTCGGCGGATCCAGTTATATTGAGGAGTTGCTTCGGCCTATTTTTTCTGCTCCGCGGCCAGAATCTGGTTCCACTCCCGCCGGCCATTATGACCGCATATATGCGATCATCTATTCCTGATTTTACCATCTAAAGCGCCCTCATCCACTCTGGTCTAAGGTCCACTCTTCCATGAAGGGCCATATCTATCAAATCAAGCGCCTGTTTCTTTTCTTTTGGAAGCCTGGCCTTGACCGGCAGATAATTTGATGCATGATTTGAGAAGAAAAGGCCACCTGTAAGATTAGTAGATGCTATCATCTCTCTTAATTCCATTAGCATCCCAAAATTATCAGGAAGTTCAAATCTACCAGATGAAAGATCATTTGCCAAAGGTGTCCCTGGCATTATCATTAACGTCAGTGCACCTACGTAGTCGGGATCCATTGCGCTTAGTAGTTTTCCTGTTGCCTTTGAATGGATAAGTGACCTTTCTTTGCCGGCAATCCCTAAAAGAACAGTAACAGAAAGTTTTATGCCTGCCCTTTTAACCTTTCTGCCCATATCTAAAATTCTCTGTGCGTTGGCTCCCTTCCTGATGGCCTCCAATGTCTGATCATCTCCTGTCTCTATACCCATATAAATAATTCCTATGCCCATCTCTTTCAATCTGATCAACTCTTCCTCGGTCTTCATCCTTATACCTTTGGTGTTAGCATAAACACCAACCCTTTTGACCCATGGGAGATGTTCCTTTATCCTTTCTAAAATCCATGTCAAACGGCGATAAGGAATGATCAGGGCATCACCATCCATGATAAAGAGCCTTTCCTGATTCCGCATATACCTTGATGCAAAAAGGATATCACTCAAGATAATATCATTATCCTTTATCCGAAATCTTTTATCCTTGTATGAGCCGCAAAAGGTACACTTGTTATGGGAACAGCCAACAGTGGCCTGAAGGAGAATGCTGTTTGCCTCGCTGGGTGGCCGGATACACATCCCCTCATAGTGCATTCCGCCATGTTTATCTATCCGATCCATATATATATCCTATTTCAAAACCTATCTTCAAACAACCCCTATTGCATCAAATTTACAGGATGCTACACATGCACCGCACCTTATGCATTTTTCCGGGTCAATTTTGTGCGGCACCTTTTTCTCACCAGTAATGGCCTCTACTGGGCATACCCTCTTACATTTTCCACACCCGGGGCATTTTTCTTCATATATAATGTAAGTGATTAAGGCCTTGCAAACGTGTGCAGGGCATTTTTTATCTTTGATGTGGGCCTCATATTCATCTCTGAAATGCCTGATTGTGCTCAGAACTGGATTTGGTGCAGTTTGTCCTAAACCACATAGGGAAGAATCCTTTACCATCTCTGCAAGCTCTTCCAGGGTAGCAATATCATCTATCTTACCCCGCCCTTCGGTTATCTTGGTAACTATCTCCAGCATCCTTTTGGTTCCTTCCCTGCATGGGGTACATTTTCCACATGACTCTTCCTGGCAAAATTCCATAAAAAATCTAGCTATGTCTACCATACAGTTATCTTCATCCATTACAACCATACCGCCGGAACCCATAATAGCCCCTGTACCGGTTATGGCCTCATAATCGGTAACTGTATTGAGAAGGTCTGAAGGAATGCATCCCCCTGATGGACCACCTATTTGCACTGCCTTTAATTGCTTATTTTCTGGTATCCCGCCTCCGATTTTATAGACAATATCCTTTAATGGCATTCCCATGGGAACCTCTACCAGGCCACTGTTAATAACCTTTCCAGCAAGGGCAAAAACCTTGGTTCCCTTACTCCGTTCTGTACCAATGTCTGCATACCACTCTCCACCGTTTAAGATAATCTGTGGAATATTTGCCAGGGTTTCAACATTATTCAGAACTGTCGGTTTTTTCCATAGGCCTTCGTGGGCTGGAAAAGGGGGTCTTGGTCTTGGCATTCCTCTCTTTCCTTCAATTGATATCATTAGGGCGGTCTCTTCTCCGCACACAAATGCCCCGGCTCCCTGGTAAATCTCCAGATCAAAGTCAAAACCGCTTCCAAGTATATCCTTGCCTAACAGTCCATATCGCCTGGCCTGTTCAATGGCTATGGTAAGCCTTTTTATTGCAAGGGGGTACTCGGCCCTGCAATAGATATATCCCTGATGGGCATTGATTGCCTTGGCAGCAATGATCATCCCCTCTAATACCGCATGTGGATCGGCCTCAAGCACACTTCTATCCATGAATGCACCAGGATCACCTTCATCGGCATTGCAAAGGACATATTTAATATCGCCTTCTGACTTAGCAGCAAACTCCCATTTCATTCCCGTAGGAAATCCTGCTCCTCCTCGTCCCCTGATTCCTGAAATCTTAACCTGATTGATAATTTCCTCCGGTGTTATATCCATTAATGCCTTAGATGCCCCCTGATAGGCATCCCTGTAAATAGCATCATCTATTTTTTCAGGGTCAATAAGGGTCAGGTTCCTTAAGGTTATCAGTGTTTGATTAGAATAATATGGGATATCCATCATCTTGGGGATAGGTTTATTATCAACAGGATCCTTGTAAAGGAGCCGTTCCACTAACTTTCCATCAATAAGGTGCTGCGATACTATATCATCTACGTCAGCTGGGGTAAGATGCACATAATATACCCCTTCTGGATATACAACCATTATTGGTGCCAGGGTTGCAAAGGCATCATTTCCTGTCTCTATCACCTTACATCTTTGTGAAAGCCCTCTCTTCTCTATTTGTTCTCTAATAGCATCCCTTACCGGTTCACTTCTGCTTGCATGACATGCAGTGCCTCCGCCTATCATCAGATGTTTTTCGCCATCAACAGGTGCCTTACCTAAACGAATATCAATAATATTCTCCCCTCTGGACTTTATTTCATTTAATTGATCCCTATTAATTCTCCCCATCCCATTCTCCCCTATTTATATCTGTCCAGGGTCTTCATTACATTTTGCTTGCTAACCTGGGCGTATGTATCATCATCTACTACCATGGCAGGGGCCATTCCGCATGCCCCTATACAGCGCACTGAGTCCAAAGAGAATCTAAGGTCTCCTGTAGTCCCCCCTGTTTCAACTCCAAATTCATCCTGTATGCTTTCCAAATTAGCCTTTCCTCCCCTCACATAGCATGCTGTGCCCAGACATACCTTTATGGTGTGTCTGCCTTTTGGAACCATTGTAAAAAAGGAATAGAAGGTTACTACACCATAGATTGTGCTTCCAGGAATGTTGAGACCCTTAGAGATTCTTTCCTGTACCGCAAAAGGCAAATATCCGCAGACACTCTGGCATTCTTCAAGCGCAGGTATGAGCGCTCCACTTTTTTCCTTATACCTCTGGATTATGCCATCTATCTTTTCCCACATATCAGATGTTATCTCTTTCTTTGGGCCTAATTTTATCTCTGACATCTTCTTTCTCCTTAATACCTATACTTTCTCAATCCTAACCGCGCAAACCTTATATTCCGGTATCTTGGCAATTGGATCAAGGGCAGCATTAGTCAGTCTATTAGCTGCCGCCTTAGCAAAGTGAAATGGGATAAATATAGTTCCCCTTGCTGCCTGATCAGAAATCCTTGCTTTTGCTGTAATCTCCCCCCTGCGAGAGCTTACCTTTAATAAATCTCCTTCTTTTATATTATAGGCGTGAGAATCCTCTGAGGAGATCTCTATAAAGCATTCAGGAGCCATTTCATTAAGACTATCTGATTGCATGGTCATAGTGCCTGTATGAAAGTGATAAAGGACCCTGCCTGTGGTTAAAAAAAGAGGATATTTTTTGTCCGGCAACTCTGCTGGTGGAATGTAATCTATTGGATGAAAAAGACCAAGGCCCCTGGTAAATTTACCAACATGAAGTATAGGGGTCCCCGGATGTTTAGCTGTAGGGCAGGGCCAGTGGATATTTTCCTTTTCCAATTTTGAGTAGGTAATCCCTCTATATGAAGGGGTTACGCGAGCAATCTCTTCCAAAATTGCCTTGCTATTCCTGTAGATCATTGGATAGCCCATTCGAGTGGATAGATCACATATAATCTCCCAATCCTGTCTAGCCTGGCCAGGGGAATTTATCGCCTTATGAACCATCTGAACCTTCCTTTCGGTGTTTGTGAAGGTCCCATCTTTTTCTGCAAAAGAGGCTGAAGGGAGCACCACGTCTGCTATTTTTGCCGTATCTGACAAAAAGATATCCTGAACCACCAGGAAATCCAGATTACCCAAAGACTTTTCAGCATGATTAAGGTCGGGGTCCGAAACAAGGGGGTTTTCGCCAATGATATAGAGGGCCTTAATCTTCTCTTCCCCGGCCTTAATTACCATTTCTGTTACGGTCAGTCCTGGAGATTCCGGAAGACATTCAACATTCCATGCTGTGGCCATCTTCTCCCTTAAAAAAGAGTCACTAACTGGCTGATAGCCAGTAAATACATTGGGAAGGGCACCTAAATCACATGCTCCCTGAACATTATTCTGTCCTCTTAAGGGATTTACTCCTCCCCCTGGTATACCTACATTGCCACATAGCATGGATAGATTGGCCATTGATTTCACATTATCAGTACCGGTTCTGTGTTGGGTTATTCCCATTGCAAAAAATATCGAGGCTGGTTGAGCATTAGCATACATCCTCGCCGCTTTTATGAGATTATCAGCTGGAATACCTGTGATTTTTGACACATATTCAGGGGAATATTTCTCAACCGTCTTCTTTAGCTCCTTAAAGCCCTCAGTCCTGTTCTCAACATAGGTCTTATCATAAAGATTCTCTTTGATAATCACATGCATCATCCCATTAGCCCAGGCTACATCGGTGCCCAGATTTTGTCTTAGCCAGAGGGCGGCAAATTTGGTTAAGGGAATCCTTCGAGGATCAACCACAATTAATTTTGCACTACCAAATTCAACTGCCCTTTTTATATATGAAGAGATAACCGGATGGGCCTCAGTCGTATTTGAACCGGTTACCAAAATAAGCTCTGATTTCTCTATATCACCTATTGGATTTGTCATTGCACCTGACCCAAAGGCTGCAGCCAGCCCGGCAACGGTTGAGGCATGGCAAAGCCTCGCACAGTGATCAACATTGTTTGTTCCAAGGACAGCCCTGGCAAACTTCTGAATAAGGTAATTTTCTTCATTGGTAATCTTTGCCGAGCTGAAGACACCCATGGTGTCGGAGCCATATTTCGATTTTATTTCACCCAATCTTTCGGCAACCAAAGAAAGCGCTTCGTTCCAGGATGCCTCCCTGAAGTGGCCATTTTCCTTTATAAGAGGAGCCGTGAGTCTTTCACTTTGATTGATAAAATCGTATCCAAAGCGTCCCTTAACGCAAAGGCTGCCAAAATTGGGCGCAACATCTTCTGAACCTGTTACCCTGATAACCTTACTATCTTTTATATGAAGATCTATCTGACATCCCACTCCACAATACGGGCATGTTGTTTGAACCTTCTTTACCTCCCAGGATCGTCCCTTATACCTGCTTGGCATTTCTATCAAGGCACCCACTGGACAGGCTTGGACACACTCCCCACAAAAGACGCAATCAGACTCATTCAAAGGAAGGTCACCTAAAGCCACTATCTTGGAGGCAGTTCCCCTGTATCCGTATGAGATAGCCTGGTTAACCTGAACATCATTACATGCCTGAACGCAGCGGCCACATAGAATACAGCGAAAAAAATCCCTGATGATAAGGGCATTGCTTGTCTCAGTTGGGTATCTGATGGGGCTCTCTGGAAACCTGATTGTCTCAACCTTATATTTATAGGCCAGCTCCTGAAGGGCACAGTCACCGTTTGCCTCACAGGTAAGACAGTTATGGTGGCCGGAGGCGAGAAGGAGTTCTATGTTTATCCGCCTGGATTTTATCACCCTCTCTGATTCTGTTTCAACCACCATGTTGTGCGCAGCCGGTGTGGCACAAGAAGGAACGAGATTTCGAGTACCCTTTACTTCAACCACACACATCCTGCAGGCCCCGGTAGGATTCGACCCTTTAATGTAACAGAGGGTCGGGATATCAATACCATTTCTCTCAGCAACCTGAAGAATGGTCTCCCCGGTTTTAAAGGAAAATGCATTTCCATTGATTTTGATGTTATTGTCCCTGTCCACGACACCCCTCTTTCTTGCTATAATGGCATAATTTTCCTTCCCAAGCTAAACTCTTATATGGTAAGTTTAAATATATGTCAATACTATCCCATTTCTTATTATACAGGAAAACCGTTGCATTGAAATATAGGAGGAAATTTTTCATGAATATAAAAAATTTGTTTGAAGACAATAATGTATATGGTATAAACAATAAAAACTTTCGCTTATCAAGATCTAAATCTTTTTTAAAGGGGAGATTACTATGGCCCAGATTGATGCGTTTTTTAAACTCATGAATGATCAAGGAGCCTCAGACCTCCATCTTGCTTCCGGCCAACAACCTGTTTTGAGGGTCAGGGGGGAGCTCGAAAGGGTAAAATACAAGACGCTGGATGACGATAACCTAAAGGCCATGCTTTATGAAATAACCCCTGAGCACAAGATCAAGGTATTTGAAGAGTCAGGAGATGTTGACTTTGCATATGAGATACCCGGGCTGGCTCGTTACCGGGCCAATTTCTTCAGGCAAAAAAACGGTGTGGCTGCCGTGTTCAGAGAGATACCATCCAAGATCCTTACATGTGAAGACCTTGGGCTTCCGCCAGTCATACGACAGCTTGCTACCCTACCAAGGGGGCTTGTCCTGGTAACAGGGCCAACAGGGAGTGGAAAGTCAACCACCCTTGCGGCTATAATTAATGAGGCTAATAATACCAGGAAGGATCATATCATTACTGTTGAGGATCCGATTGAGTTCGTTCATGTAAGTCAGAAGGCTGTGATTAATCACAGAGAGATTGGTATTCATACAAGGTCATTTTCAGCAGCACTAAGGGGAGCACTCCGGGAAGATCCAGATATCATACTGGTTGGAGAGATGAGGGATCTGGAGACCATTTCCCTGGCCATTGA
>CAYTDY010000032.1:0-13017 GCA_964436665.1 uncultured Desulfobacteraceae bacterium | reverse complement strand
AACAAAGCTCTTCAGCCGAACAGCTAAACGCTACGGCTGAAGAGCAGCGTTGTTAGGCCAACAACAAGGGAGAGAAATATATGGCAATGCACCCGGTAGAGAAATTAGATCGTCTTGCTTCCGATGTCCTTTTGGGTATTGATAATCTTCTGCTTGATCAAAACATAGTAGAATCAATCTTGGAAACTTATAGGAAATTTTGTCGGAGCAATGAGGCTCAAAGGTTGAATATATCGGAAATGCCCATCGACGACGAAATGCGTCTTAGGTTGCGCTTCGAGTGCATGTGTTTTTCTACATTCTTCGCAAGTTTGCAGTCATCAAAATACCTTAAAGAAAAAAAGTGGTTTGTTAAACGACCAAACGAGAGGCTAATTGAACTATTTGACGGTGCGATAGCAGCCGCACTCATTGAACTTTGCAATAATACCGGAATGAGCGAGCTACGTGAAATAACGCTTGTTGCAATTGATCCGAAGCCAACATATGGGCTTGGCGATCACCTTGATCCATTGAATCGTTTGGAAGAATATCGGGCTGCATTTGTCAAGGAACGCGGCAGCGAACTTGAACGATTCGGGAAATGGTTAGGAAAGGCACTTGATGCTCCAAATTATCCCCTCTTTGAGATCATTGGTGGTACCTTTGGTAAGCCATTACTTCAGTTGTCGGATTATGCAATGGCCAACGTGCTTATGCGTAGATAAAGTGGCTACGAGAATAGCTTGAGCTTTTAGGGCAGGCTTTCGGCCTAACCTTTCACTTCACTTGCCACCAAGGGCCTAGCGGCCCTCGGTCCTGGTGAGTTCGGCGTTATGTGTTTTTACCAACAATTCTTGAGAATGGATGACACTGAAGCTTTAAAGGAGATTCTTTGTCGGGAATAAATTTCCAGAGATCCTATCATTTGGGCAAAGAGTACGAAAACATCAAGAACCGTGCGACCAAGATTGTGGGGAAATATTTTGAAGACTCAAACTTGATATCTTTCGATGACGTTGAAAAGCGAGTGACATTTACTTCCGAGCGACTTGTCCCAGATAACCGTAGCAAAAGACCACTTGTTATGCTCCTGTTCTCTAATCCTCATCCTCACTCCATTAAACAAGGCATGTTTTTATCGGCGAATATTAATAACCGCGAGAACCTTTTCTGGCCCACCATGAGAAATGCCGGATGGTTTTCAATCCCAGAAGAAAAACGCAACCCGGAAGATCTTCTAGACATGTTCCTTCGGGTCAAATACCCCGGACCATTTGAGCTGTATTTCTATTGCTACTATGCTTTTCCAACACGTTATCCTGACCACATACCCAGAATTTTCGGAAAAAGGTTTTTTAGTCAAATAATTGAACCCCAAGCAAATGCTGAATTTAGAAAGACAGTTCAGGAAATAGCCGTTGAGGCAATCGTTGTGTTTAACAAAGGAATATTCAATCTTGTTTCCGAGGACAAAATTGAAAGCTACCTCTATCGGCTAAACAGGGGTAATTTGGTTCAATGTCATATCAGCGGTCTTCAAAAAGAGATCGCCATTTTTTTAACCTACCCAACGGGGTGGCGCTATCGCAAGGAATACATGAGGCTTCGCAAAGATAGTCTTGTGAAAATCAAAGCCGCTATCCTTCAAGGTTCTAGTGATGTGACTATCAACAGAAACATATAACAAGACAAATACAGCCGACCGTGCAACAGCGGTGGCTCATTGGCAGCGTTAGCGTTTTTTGCTATGAACCTTTTTCGAAAGAATTCCCACTGAAACTTTCGGTTACATTATCAAGTCATTATCCAGCCCTCTCTGAAAAACTTATGACTTCCAGAAGTATACTTAAATATGATGTGATTAAACAATACTGCTGTGATTGTGCAAAAATTAAAGGCCAAAAAACTTATAACTACCGAATCAAGTCTATAATAAATTTGATCGGTCGGCAGGTATATGATATGGCAAAAAGTCTGAACTTATTGACTATATAGACCAATCTAAATATACTATCACTCATATAACCTGCCATTTACCCACAACCCATTGGGATCTTCAAATGAACCGATCAGAGTTATCCAAGCCATACGTCGAAAGCAATTCACTAAACCACCCACATAAACGCTATCGATGGAAAAAGATAGCTGTCATCTTTCTGATTCTCATCATCTGTACCTTATATCCTGCGTTAAAAATCAGATGGGCCAAGAATAAAGTGGAATCATTTTGTTCCCGGATATCCATTGGTATGACGGTTCAAGGTCTGGAACAAAGAGCGAAGGATTATGGTCTTAAAGTTAAGACGCTTAAGGGTAGTGACACTCAACCAGCTACGATAATCGTTTGGGAAGGTTGGGTGTTTGCAAGATGGTTCTGTGAAATTGAACATTTAAATGGGAAGGTGATTCATAAAGAAGCTTTCTTCCTCGATTGATATCAGATTTTATGAGCAAATTTTTCTACCTATACATTTCCTTCTGGGCCACGGCATGTTTACTTGCGATTGCATTATATATTCTGAAGAGAGAATCCTTTACTTATATTTGTAAGGGGTATTGGCGTTTTCTTTTAAAGCCTTGGAAAGTAGTTACTTTTATAATTGCCACCGCTGGTTTGACCCTAATCGCCCCTTATACTGGCGACCCTACCTGGGATTATACTGATGCTTTATTTATGTCCCTATTAACATATTTAACAGCACCTTGGGCAATTGGAGTCATATATAAATTCATAAAAAGGGAACTACCATTCAAATATGCTTACGTAGCTTTTTGCACCTGGATGTTTTCTGCAAGTTGGTCCTATGATCTTTATCTCTTAATCAGGGATGGCTATTATCCTGTTACTTGGTTTTCTAATATTTTTGCGTCTTCAGCACTTTATGTTTTAGCTGGACTGCTTTGGAATCTGGACTGGAGAGAAGGAAGAGGTATAATATTCTCATTTATGTTGGATGCTTGGCCATCTTCGTCAACCCATATAGTTTTTCAAAAAGTCCTTTTTTTTGCATTCCCTGTTATGGCGTTGGTGACTTTTCTAATTCTATTCTTTTTCTGGTTTTAAGAATAAATGTCGTTCATAATAATAAATCTACAATGATAATTGATTTTGAATAGACAGTGCTTGTGACAAGAAACTTCGTAAAAAACCATTACAAAGGGGGTGAGGATCTATGAAGAAAATTCTTGCCGCAGTCCTTAAAATCTTTATTGGACTTGCTCTTTTGGGCATTATTTTTTCGATTTCCTTACTAGTTGAAGTCAGGATTTTTAGTACTGAAGTTTATAAGGGAACTGAGAAGCCGATAAAATCATTCTACATACTTGCTGTCCTGGATAAAAGCCAGCCGATTGGTGAGAATAACATTAAGATACTACCATTTTTTCACAAAGTTTTTGATTTTGAACAATTTAGAAAAAGTGACCCTAATTATTCTTTTGAATTTCCCGTTGGGGAATTTCAATTTATATTAACAAATAATACAGAATATGAAGGTGATGATGAAAGAGTCACTATTATTTCAAAAAAGAGTAATGATAGGACAAAAATTAAACTACATATTTCCGATAATAATTATACATGTACTTATCTTTATGATGTAAGGGGAGATGATATAAGACCGGAATATTTCAAACGCATAGGGCTTGGGACTGGAATTCGATCTTTTGGATTTACAATAGTAATATGGTTAATTTCTATCTGGGTTCTCAATAGATATATTTTTCCCCGAATTTTTCCAAGAAATAAATAAAATAAAGGAAAATTTATCGAGGTAATCACCCTAAACCTGCAACCTTTCATACTCTAGTTCGTCTACTAATTCTTGCGTTAAACTTGAAGTAGCGATTACTGCTGCATAAGCCAAACTGCCCCCCAAAAGCTTTCCAATACAGTTTGTAGTCTTTAACTGGTCATTCCAATAATTCTTTCCATTCTTCTCCACTAGCGGGCAACTTTTCCTTAATTACCCTCAAATTTCAATTCCGGCGCTGTATCAGAAAAACGAATAAAATTTTTTGATGATCCTTTGGCTATGTCCGCAAGTGTCAGCAGTAATCTGTAAATCTTCTTTTGAACCATTAAACTTATACTTCTTTTCTGTCCAGTTGCTGCAAAATGCTTCAATCCCTCGAATCACCCGATAGAAAAGAGCTTTGATGACGAAATGTTACAGAAATATTTAGACAGTATATTTTTTTCTTGACAATTGAACCTTTATTGTATAAATAGAGAAAAATGATCCCATTTAATTAGACACATGAGTGCTAAATTAGACAATTATTTAGACAGAAACGCAGATCGCTATGATTATGTCTAATTCCATCGACGAAAATTTGGTCACAAGCAAGGAAATACTTCTGAAAACAGGTATTTCGAGAGCAACACTGAACAATTACATTAAGATGGGTATCATACCAAGACCTGTTGTTAAGGGACCAACCGATGAACTAAAGAGGATAAAGAAAATCGGGTACTTTCCCGAAGCGGTATTTGAACGTATCAGAATGGTAAAACGTCTAAAACGGGAGGGGAATTCTATGGAAAAGATCGCAAGGAGCTTTAAAGATATGCCGGCGATTAATGAATCCGTACAACATAGGCATTCAGACCAAGCTTCGCCCAAGAGCGTAAGTGCTTCTGTATCGGAAAGGCCGAAACAATCTAATAGAGTTGGCGACAAAGTTTTAAGGCTAACCATAGAGGATATTCATTCTCCTGCTTATTTGATCAACCAAAACTTAGAAATAGAGTGGATAAATCGTGAGGCTGAGAATCAGATTTTCAATCGGTCGATAAGCTCGATTGATGAATTAGAATCTAGAAATATCTTCAAGTTACTTTTTGGTTGGGAATTTCACCACCACGTCAAGAACTGGGCGGAAATAATGGCTTTCCACATAGCATTTATAAAGTACAAATTTCAGAAAAATGCCATAGCAGAGCTATACCAGGGAATTTCTGAAAGTGAGATCAGCTTCTTGGAGAAGATATATGATGAACAGGCTCCTTCTCCGCAAAAAGCGATAAACAACACCCAAATCAAATTTGTTAAGCAGGATGGCTCGGTGGAAACCTACGAAGTCTATAGCGTATTCTTCAGAGAAGGTATATTCTTCGTATATGTTCCGGCTAATAGCGAGCTCTATGATATTATAGAATTTTTATCACACCGTGAAAGGGTAATACATGAATTGCTCGGACAACGCATGCCTTCTATGGTCTCATTCTGTGTGCTTGTGGCGGATCTTCAAGATTCTGTTAAAATTAGCGCCGAGTTGCCCCCTGTCGATTATTTTGAGTTGATCAATCAGCTCTGGAAAACCTTGGCAGGCTGTTTTGAGAAATATCAGGGTATCTACGGCAAACATGCGGGTGATGGCCTGTTGTATTACTTCATCAAGAAGCCGAAGTGTAATTATGTCCTGGACGCCATTCATTGTGCGCTGGAACTAAAGAAAAGCATGACTCAATTTAGCAATGAATGGAAAACACGCAAGGGATGGATGAATGACCTCTATCTAAATATCGGTATTAACGAAGGCAAAGAATTTTTTGGCTGCATCCACATGGCGTCAAATATAGAATATACCGCACTTGGAGATTCCATCAATTATGCAGGCAGGTTATCCGATTTTGCACGTTTTGGTGCTATATGGACCACAAAAAATGTTGTCAATAGATTGAGTTCTGAAGAGCTTAAGGATATTCATTTTGGTATCAGGCGCAAAGAGCATGAACAAGAGATATTCATCGAAAACACTTTCGTACGTGTCATGGACCTTCTCGATACAGCCGATAAAAGGCATAGTAAATTTATGGATATATCCACGCTCCCTATAACAGAGATTGTGGATAAGGTTTAAAAATTTCTTTTTACCTCATACTTTTCCCGGATACCATTTCGACATTATTTCATGTCAATATGGAGATTTTTCATGTCCCGTTTGAATCCAGGTGATGCAAAAGAAATACTTCAGATGCTTGAGGATGGGATTAACCTTATGCCAAGGCTCGGCAAGACGGAAAAAATGAAAATGAGAAGCAAGATCAGGAAACAATTTATTTGGCTTTTAGACCTGAAAAACCCTACTGCGGATATGGTTTTTCATCAATTAGAAACGAAACTTTCTGATGTTTTTTCCCTGTATCCTTATGGATTTAGTAATAAACTCAAGAAGCTCTTAGAGGAAAAATCAGCGCGCTTTCATTCCATGTGAAGTTTTAAAAAAATTTTAAAAGAATTTTTAGGCGAGTCATTTACCCTGTCAGAGAGAAAGCTTCAGCGTCTATAGCAGGGTGTAGCCTTTCCTGAAAAGGTTTACCTCCTCAATTCATAACCCCGGACCCTGAAATTAAAGTCATAGTTCTGTAGTGTATCCCATCTATCTTCTTCTCTTGTGCATGACCTTGTATCATCAGGTCCACCATAGGTATTACCCAAGAGATAAAACGAGTTGAAAATGGCATCACCGGAATACTCTACGCTAATCCAATAATTACCCGGAATTAAAATTTCATCTATAAATGAGAATGGTATCCATTGATAACCATTAAAAAAACCAATTCTTGAAATGTGGATCATGTTACTTTTGCTTATTATTTGACCGGGCTTATTTTGCTCGTCTTTCATTATTGTCAACCAGATGAATCCTTTCTGCCCGCCGAACTTATGCATGGCCAGGCTTATATCATAGAGCTTTAATGGGTAAGGAATTTCTACTTTTTGGGCAAATCTCCTCTTGGAGGTAACATATTCAGCAGTTTCTGAGACAAAACTCCTGCGTAATGTCTTTGCGCCTTTAGCATCAAGATAATCCCTGGCAAAAATATTAATTATCCGTGGAAAATCAAGGTTTCCAAACGTTCTTTTAGAGTAAATAGAAAATTGTTTTATCTCTTCTAATGTATACATTGGTTTAGTTGGTTTTTCAGGCCTTTTAATTGGAGGTACTGGTTTTAGAGCAGCCATCGTATAGGGTGAAGAAAATAGATTATTTCTCGGAGAAGGTTGCTCTCCAATTGCGGAGAACATTTCTTTGTCTCTTTCAAATTTTATTGTAATCTTTTCTTCTACAACTGGTCTTATGTTTCCAATTGAAGTCCAGACAATAGCCCCATCTTTTGAGGCAGAATAGGTATCAGGACCCATTTCTATTGCAATATGTCTTGTCGAAACAAAGTTAAGCGTTTGCTGGGGATCATATCCAACCCATCCAAAATTTGGATAATAGACCTCCAACCATGCATGCCTCCCTTGGCCAAGTGTTAAATTCCAGGACAAAGTCCTTGTCTTCGCTGACCACCCCTTTTTGGATGTTATACCTGTAACTATTCTGGCCGGGATTCCTCCACTTCTAAGTATAGCAGCTGCAAGATGGGCATAGTTCTGGCAGTTACCAATACCACTTTTAAGTGTATAGAGAGCATCATATTTTGGAGGATCTACCTTGTATCTGATGTGATCCACTACAAAATTAAGCACCATCGTAACAGCCTGAACCTGATCTTTTACGCCCCCAAATAATCTTTTAGCAAAAAGTTGAATTTTATCATTATTTGATTGAATAAAATCTGTTGGTTGAAGGTAAATCCTGGCCTCTTCAGGGAGTGATTTGACAGGGTAGGGGAACTCACCTTGAAATCGTTCCAAGTATCTATCAAGCGTGATGCTATATCTTGCAGTTGCTGATAAATGAGAGGGCGGCTTAGACCAGGATTGAACTATAATATTGTTTCCCCATTGATCGGTTAATTCCTGCGTGTTTGTTGGTGGCACAGATGGAATGAGTTTAAAATAGGTGATCTTTTGCATTGAGGCCGGATTACTCTTATTAGGTAATCGGACACTTTTTACACTTAATTTATTTATCCCGGAAGGAACATTGATCCTGTAATTTACGCTTACATTAAGAGATGATGACATATTCTCAGAAATTAGATATGTCTTTGCCCATGATACAGGGCTTTGAATCAAAACAGATACTATCAATCCTGTAGCTATAAAATAGTGGTAGTGCCTAAAGTATGCTAAAGTTATCATTATTAAATTCACAGTTCTCAAACCCCTAAATCCCTCAATGCCTATCTTTTTTCTACCCATTTTTTTACCTTTTTAGATTTTTCTTTTGATCTCCCTATAATGTCCTCGACATCAATGGTAAGAAGATTTTTATCCTCCATAACAATTCGTCCATCTATAATCGAATGTTTTACATCATGGCCAGTAGCAGCGTATACAAGTTGCGAATATGGATTGTACATGGGTGTCAGGTGGGGTTTATCCATGTCCATAATAATAACATCAGCCTTTTTTCCTACTTCAAGAGAGCCTGTTATATCTTCAAAACCCAATGCCTTAGCCCCTTCAATTGTGGCCATTCTCAGCACTGTGACAGCATCCATGACCGTTGGATCCATGGTTTGGATCTTATGGATCTTGGCAGCCGTATCCATCTCACCAAAAAGATCCAAGTTGTTATTAGAAGCGCATCCATCTGTACCCAGGCCCACGGTCACGCCCTGTGCGAGCATTTCTGGAACAGGAGCTATACCAGATGCCAATTTCATATTGCTCTCCGGATTCACAATGGCCTTTACCCTATGCTTGGCCATTGTCTTGATATCAAGTTCATCCAAATGAACGCAGTGATCCGCAATCAGGTGGGGCCCTAGGAGACCCAGAGAATAGAGATATTCGAAAGGCCCCTTGCCGTAGTTTTTCTTCACCTCGGCGACTTCACTCAATGTCTCAGCCACATGGATAATGAGGGGTACATTATACTTCAAAGCCAGCCTATTGGCAGCGGTGAGCAGTTCGGGACTACAGGTATAAAGGGAATGGGGCTCTACAGCTATAGATACGAGCGGATCATCTTTCCATTTTTGGATCAATGATTCCGTATATTCCAGACCCTTTTCTATTGGTCCATAGTTTGGGGAATTAAAATCATACAGGACTTCTCCTACCAGACACCTCATTCCCACTTCCCGAGCTACCTTTGCTACCTCCTCCTCAAAAAGGTACATATCGCAGAAGGTGGTTGTACCAGACATGATCATCTCTGCACATGCCAGAAGGGCTCCAACCCTAACAAAATCAGCATCCATTTTTGTTTCAGCAGGAAAAATGTAATTATTCAACCAATCCATAAGGGGAAGATCATCGGCTAAACCCCTGAAAAGGGTCATGGCTGCGTGGGTATGGCCGTTGATAAGACCAGGTAGTATCAGGCCACCTTCTGCATTAATCTCTTTTTGTGCCCGAATTGATCCCTTTTTATCCTTTCCTATATAACTTATTGTATTCCCTGATATTGCTAAAAAACCATTAGGGATAATGTTATTTTGATTATCCATGGTTAGGATAACACCATTATAAATCAAAATATCTGCCTTAGTCATTCTTCTAAATCCTTGATAACTCTTTTGAGTAATCTGGCCAAGGGTGGGGAGGCCTTTTTTGCATTAGCGATTACTTCTTCAATTGAGGTGGCTGTTGTGCAATCAGGAAGATTAATATTAGTTATAGCTACAATGGCCAATACCTTTAATCCGGAATGAACAGCTGCGATAACCTCATTAACAGTTGACATCCCTACTGCATCACCACCGATGGTTCTTAAGAATTTCGTCTCAGCTGGCGTTTCAAGGCTCGGGCCAGTTATGCCCACGTAGACACCCTGATTCAAATTAATTCCTTCTTCTAACGCCTTTCCCCTGGTTAAGGCTATCAGATTGTGATCATAGGCGGATATCATATCAGGAAACCTCGGTCCAAATTCCTCCAGATTTCTCCCAATTAGAGGATTATTGCCGGTTAGATTTATATGATCTGTGAGAATCATCAATTCGCCTGGCATAAAATTAGGATTTAATCCACCAGCCGCACTCGAAATAAAAAGGTATTTAACTCCCAATTTTGCCATAACCCTGACTGGAAATGTAATCTCATCAATTCTATATCCCTCGTAGATATGAAATCTCCCCTGCATGGCAAGGATAGGTTTTCCTTCTATAATCCCAGAGAGAAGGGTATTAGCATGACCAGCAACGGTTGATTTTAGAAAATGAGGGATCTGATCATAGGGAATACTCTGATCAACCTCTATATTATCGGTAAGTTTTGCAAGGCCGGTACCTGTAATCATCCCAATGAGGGGTTCCCTTGTTATTCTCTCCCTAATAAAATTGGCTGCCTCGGTTATTTTTGGGTTTGTTGGGTTCATTGCGTTTGTTGTGTTTTTTGAGTTCATTGTGTTAATGACAAATGACCAATGACAAATTTATTAGATTAGATCAATAACAAAGTCAATATAGTTTACCCTGTTAGAAAGAAAATCTTGGCATTTGTAAGGGGTCAAAAGAATTAACAGCTTTGAGCAGTGTTTAAAATTTAGCACAAGCTATCTTACAGGGTTTACCAATTTTATCCTTGACCCATCTTTAATAGCCTTTTAGTATGCTCAAAATAACATTAAATATAAGTAAAAGTCTCATTAATAAAACCTGTTAAATTTTCCAATGCATTGAGACCTTTGAAAAATTATCTTACAAGTCATTGCGAGGAGCAAAGCGACGTGGCAATCTTTTATATTTTCAATGAGTTAGAGATTGCTTCACATTCGTTCGCAATGACAGAGTGGCCATTTTTCAAAGGTCTCGCATTATCTCCCATGTTAAAAAGGGTATAATATCTCAAGTATCATCCACATGTTTTGTAATGGGTCATTCTAAGAAGGTTTGCAGGCAAAAAAATGTCTTCCATGATCAATGACTTATTGAATCCGGCCTTTCTTCCGGATAAAACAAAAAAGGTATCTATTATTCAGACCCATATCTCTATTGTTTTTCTTGCAGATGAATTTGTTTATAAGATCAAAAAACCGGTCAATTTCGGATTTTTAGACTTCTCAACCCTTAGAAAAAGACGATATTACTGTCATCAAGAGATTATACTTAACAGGCGCTTGTCAAAAGATATATATATAGATGTATTACCAATAATCTATGATGGCAAAAACTACAGAATGGGAATAGGGGAGGGAAGAATTGTAGAATATGCAGTCAAAATGAAAAGGCTCCCAGAGGAGATGCTCATGAAATCAGTGTTTCTACAGGGAGAATTGAAGAGTGAGCATCTAAAAGAGATTGCCAGGGTTCTTTCAGGATTTCACCTAAGTTCCCGTAATTCCTATGATATTGATAAATTTGGTGAGCCAGAAATGTTCAAGGTAAATACAGATGAAAATTTTGCGCAAGTCCATAAATATATTGGAACGACAATTAAAAAAAAGGATTTTGAGGACCTCCAGAGATGGACTGCAAGTTTTTATAATTCAAGCAGGGAACTTTTCTGGAAAAGGATAAAGAACAAAAATATAAGGGACTGCCATGGTGATCTTCACATGGAACATATCTGCCTTACTGAAGGTCTCCCAATATTTGATTGTATTGAATTTAACAAGAGATTTAGGTATACTGATATTATAGCTGACATTGCTTTCCTGCTTATGGATTTGGAATATCATGGGGGAAATACCTTTTCTAAAAAACTTTGGGATTTATATAAAGAAATAGCAAATGAGCCCGAGGTAGATTCCTTGCTTGTCTTTTATAAGGTTTATCGAGCTTTTGTCAGGGGGAAGGTGAGCAGTTTCCAACTTGATGATGAAAATATAGGAGTAGAAAAAAAAGAGGAAGCTATACAAACATCAAAAAGATATTTTCAGCTTGCCAGGTCGTATATAGAGTAGTCAGTAAGAAGTAAGGAGTAACAATAGGGAGAATATCGAAACAAATTGTTTTTTGCTTACTGATGAGGATGAGGTGATTGTGAAAGAACTCTTTGTTGGTTTTATGAAAAGAGAATTGGTACCTGAAACAGTACTTATAGCATGCGGGCTTCCTGCATCTTACAAAACAGAAACCACAGAGGTTATAGCTAAGCTTAAAGGCTATATTATATTAAGGACAGATCTGATCAGGCTTGAAGTATTAAAGAATGAGGACATCTTTGAGGAGAAGGTTGCATCCGATATGAAAAAAAGAGAGGTTGTTTACGATGAAATGTTCTCTTGTGCAGATGATCTGGCAGTTAAAGGTGAAGGAGTCATTCTAGATGCCACCTTTATCACCCAGGCGCTCAGAATGAAAGCAGCCGAGATAGCTGCAAGACATGACAGAGTTTTTGTTATCCAACAAACACAATGTCCCCAAGAGGTATCTCTCAGAAGGATATCGGAGAGAACTAAAGAAAATTATGAATCAAATGCCCTGACCGAACAGGCCTATATAAATAATAAAAAAAGATTTCAGGCAGTTGATCTGGAGAACCTGAAAAGGGTATATCCCTCTCTAAATATTTTACACCTCTTGGTTGATACAACTTCGGATCTGGTTAATGAATGGACTGTAATTAGCAAGGCAACAAGGTAAATGAGATCAAATTATAAGTGTCTAAAGTTATTGATTTTAGATAATTTATTATCGATTTCGGAATGCATTTTTAGGCACTTATAACCCTGGCCCAGACCAGCCTGCCGGATGGCGGGCAGGCCTGGCCTACAATTTTAATATGTTGATAAAAGCACATAACGCTTTATAGACTTAAAAGGCTGATTCAAGCATGTCGCGCCTCCCGATCCCGTCTCGGTCTCGGGACGGGGAGGGCGGGCTTTAGACATTTTAGGCAGTTATAATGACAAAGATACCTAAATCAGTAGGGATAATCTTTAAACACGATTTTGAGCCTGCAAAGAAGGAGTGTCAACGCTTAAAGGGTTGGTTTACAAAAAGAGGAATAAACGTGTATTCAGAAGAAATGGCATCCAGTCCTGTCTTAAACCAATACTTTGAGGAAGAAACAAGTATACCAGATACAGTCGATTGGGTTATTGTATTGGGTGGAGACGGGACATTGCTAGGAGCTGCCAGGAAGGTCGGGCGATATGGACTACCTATTTTTGGCATCAATCTCGGGGGATTAGGTTTTTTAACAGAGATTCCATTAAAAAGGCTTTATAAGGACATAGAAA
>CAYTDY010000031.1:0-13115 GCA_964436665.1 uncultured Desulfobacteraceae bacterium | reverse complement strand
TGAATATCTCAAAAAAGGCCCTTGTGGAGGGGTCAAGGTAATGGATAACGTTCACCGTTCACCGTTCACCGATTGCAGACAACGGACAACGGACAACGGACAACGAATAATAATTTCTGGTGGAGGCACGGGTGGTCATCTATTCCCTGGGATAGCAATTGCCAGGGAGCTAAAAAAAAAGTTTTATGACATAAATATCCTCTTTATTGTTGGCAGAAAGAAAATGGAGAAAGAGATTCTTTCCCGGGCTGGATTTGAGGCCAGATCAATTGATGTTGAAGGCATGCTGGGCAGGGGGTTTTTTAAGGGAATAAGAGCCCTTTCTAAGGTACTTATAAGCTCAATCCAGTCGCTTAAAATAATAAGAGATTTTAAGCCTCATCTGATAGTTGGTGTTGGTGGTTATTCGTCTGGGCCTGTGTGCCTGGTGGCCCGGTTTTTTGGAATACCCACAGCTATACATGAGCAGAATTCTTTTCCAGGCTTAACGAACAGGATCTTAGCCCCTTTAGTTAAAAAAGTCTTCATATCTTTTGAAGAAAGCAGGAGGTATTTCAAAAGGGGAGATCTCTTTCTCAGCGGAAATCCAATAAGAGATGATCTTATGGACCTAAAACCGTTTTCCAGAAGGGTTTCCAAATCCGCCGAAGGTGCGATTAATCAGAAATTTGTCATCCTTGTTATGGGTGGAAGTCAAGGAGCTCGGGCAATAAACAGGGCGGTTGTATCCGCTCTTAAGGAATTGAAGGCAGGGGGTCTTCTGCCTTTTGTGATCCATCAAACAGGTAAGGAAGATTTAAGAAAGGTGGCTGATGATTATCATACCCATGGGATTGATGGAGAGGTAGCGGCCTTTATAGAGGATATGGCCTCGGCTTACAGAAGAGCCGATTTGGTTATCTGTCGGGCAGGTGCCACCACCATTGCTGAATTGGCTGCCTTAGGAAAACCATCCATCCTTATACCTTATCCCTATGCAGCTCATAAACATCAGGACATTAACGCTAAGGCCCTGGTTGCTATTGGAGGGGCGGATATGATTCTGGAAAGGAATCTTAATAGTAACACACTAGCCGGGAAGGTTAGAAGGTATATGGAGAAAAGAGAAGAGCTTGAAAGGATGTCATCTCTTGCCTTGAAAGCTGGTAGACCAAAGGCAGGTAAAATCATAGTTGATCAGTTGGTGGAACTTATAAAAAGTGCCTAAAATGCCTAAAGTTATAAGTGACTAAAGTAAACACAACAGACAACAGACAAAATGAAAATTTTTGGTAATGTAAAGCACATCCATTTAGTAGGTATTGGCGGGATTGGAATGAGTGGTATAGCTGAGCTTCTCCTTAATTTAGGTTACTATATTAGCGGGTCAGATATCAGGGGGTCCGAGGTAACAGAGCATCTCTCAGATCTTGGTGGAAAGATATTTCTGGGACATAGGCCTCAGAATATAAACGGGGCAGATGTTGTAGTTTTTTCTTCAGCAGTGAAGGATGATAACCCGGAGGTAGTTGAGGCAAAGGAAAGATCTATTCCTGTAATACCAAGGGCAGAGATGCTGGCTGAATTGATGAGACTTAAATACGGGATAGCTGTAGCAGGGGCCCATGGAAAAACTACCACTACCAATATGATTGCTTCGATTTTGACTAAAGGTGGTCTTGACCCAACCGTTGTTATTGGAGGCAGATTGAATATATGGGGAGGCTCTAATGCGAGGTTAGGCAATAGTGATTTTCTGGTGGCTGAGGCAGATGAAAGTGATGGTTCTTTTCTTGCTCTCTCCCCAAGCATAGCCGTTGTCACCAATATAGATCATGAACATATAGATTTTTATCATAGCATGAATAATCTCAGGAAGACATTTATTGATTTTATCAACAAGATCCCTTTCTACGGGAGGGCCATTCTGTGTCTCGATAACAAAGAGGTGCAGGGATTAATCCCCGAACTTAAAAAGAGTTATCTGACATATGGTTTCAGTCCCCAATCAGATATAAGGGCCGGCGAGATATCAAAAGAGGCACTGAACACCAGTTTTGTTGTTATCTTTAAAAATAGGTTATTGGGTAAAATCACTATCTGCACACCCGGAGACCATAATGTGTTAAACGCCCTGGCCGCAGTGGCAGTAGGGCTGGAACTGGATATTAATTTTGACCACATTAGAGAAGGGCTCAAGGATCTCGGAGGGCTTAAAAGGCGCTTTGAGATAAAAGATGAAAGGGGTGGCATACTATTTCTGGATGATTACGGCCACCATCCTACAGAGATAGTGGCAACCATAAGCACAGCTAAAGAATGCTGGCCTGACCGGAGATTGGTGGTTGTTTTTCAGCCTCATAGGTATACCAGAACAAGAGATTTATATGATAAATTTGTTACCTCTTTTAATCAGGCAGATTTTCTGATCATTACCCCAATATACCCTGCAGGCGAAGAGCCTATAGCAGGCGTAGATAGCAGGTTCCTTTGTCAGGGAATTAAAGATCATGGTCACAGAGCGGTTAATTTTCGTTCCAGCAAAGAAGATATTATATCCCTTCTTCTCGATGAGATTAAACCCGCTGATTTAGTTTTAACCCTCGGTGCCGGTGATATACATCTTATTGGAACAGAGTTATTGAAACGGATTGAGAATTTAGGGATTTAGGAATTGATGAAAGTAGGCAGTAGACACAATAACGGTCAACAGATAACGGTGAACGTTTTTAATTTTACCTCACTTTAGGTATATAAAAATGGAAGCTAATACAAAGAAAAGGCTGAAAAAGATTGGAGATGAGGCAATCCTTTTTGATGTCCCCATGAGTCAGTATACAACATTCAGGGTTGGGGGCAATGCGGAGGCGATTTACAGGGCCGGGAGTCTGGAGGAATTAAAGGAAATGATGGCCTTTATAACGGATATGGAGATTCCGTATTTGATTCTGGGGGCAGGAAGTAACCTCCTTGTGAGGGATGGGGGATTGGATGGAGTTGCTATTATTCTGGATGGATACTTTGCATCGATTGAGGATAATAATATGGCAAAGCCGTGTATCTTGGCTGGAGCGGGTCTACTATCAAATAAATTAGTGAATTTTTGCACAGACAGAGGTCTTTCCGGGGTGGAATTTTTGGCAGGAATTCCCGGAACCTTGGGTGGAGGAGTGGTCATGAATGCAGGGACCGGAACCCAAGAGATTAAAGACGTGATCAGGGAGGTAACAGTTCTGACAAGGGGAGGAATATTAGAAAGGAGAGATAATCTGAATCTTAAATTTAGATATAGGGGGCTTGATTTAGACATTGGCGAAATAATACTTAGTGCAATATTGAATCTAAAGCGCGATAAGCCTGCCTCAATCAGTAAAAGGGTAAAATATAGAATAAAAAGAAGAAAAGAGCGATTCCCTTTAGATATGCCATCTGCTGGATCTATTTTTAAAAACCCTGAGGGTAATCATGCAGGCAGGTTGATCGATGCAGTTGGTTTAAGGGGCAGAAGAATAGGTGGTGCGATGATATCAAATAAACATGCCAATTTCATTGTTAATAAAGGTAAGGCCTCGGCCTCTGATATATTGTCCCTTATGGATCTGGTATTACTTAGGGTGAGGGAGATGTTTAATATCCACTTATCGCCTGAGATAAAGATAGTGGGCAAAGGATGAAAATGGATTCCGTATTAGATCACCAATCAGTAAAGAGGGATAGGCAAAAAGGCTTTTTGCTCTTTAAGAGAACCTTAGGCCAATTAGGTTTTGGCTTGATCAAAATATTTCTCTTCTTTTTAGGGCTTGGAGTCCTTTCTTTAACTTTTATCTCTGGATACCAATTTCTCTCTTCATCGACCTTTTTTAGGTTAGATAATATTGTGGTGACCGGTGTTAGTGACGATTTAAGGGGAGATCTGATCAAAATATCAGGTATTAAGGAAAGGGTAAGTCTTTTGTCTATTGATCAAGCTACTATTAAGAGAAATATCGAGGCGCATCCATGGATAAAGTCTGTTTTCTTAAAGAAAGAATTTCCCCATACCCTTTATATAAGAGCAGAAAATGAGGAGCCGGTGACAATAGTGCTATTAGAGAAGATGTACCTCATGGATAGAGAGGGGATTATATTTAAAGAGGTTGAAAGGGATGATTCAGTTGATTTTCCTGTAGTAACTGGCCTATCCACAGGGAATAAAAAAAACGGAGAATGTCTTAAGAGGGTCACATCTTTTATAAATGCCCTCTACTTAGGGGATACTCCATTATCTGTAAAAGAGCTATCAGAGATCAATGTAGAAGAAGATGGAACTCTTACCATCTATTTAAATAAATTACCTTTTAAGGTCTTTTTTGGGAGAGATGATTTTACCAGAAAAATTGATTCATTAAAGCAAATTATTGGTCATCTCAAGGTCAATCGTCGACTCTATCAGGCCAGATCAATAGATTTGGATTATAGCGATAGGGCGATCGTTGCATTTGTCATTCGTCATTTGTAAGGAAGAAAAGAAATATAAATAACATGAGACCTTTGAAAAATTATCTTACAAGTCATTGCGAGGATGAGCCGAAGCCGCGAGTGAAACGTGGCGGGAAGCGACGTGGCAATTTTTTATATTTTCAATGAGTTAGAGATTGCTTCACATTCGTTCGCAATGACAGAACAAACATTTTTCAAAGGGCTCAACATATGACAAGTGACAAATGATCAATGATAAATAAAGGGGGTTGGTTATGATGGATGAATTGATTGTAGGTCTTGATATTGGCACAAGTAAAATCTGTGCTGTTGTTGGGGAGGTTAGGCCTGATGGAATGGTTGATATTATAGGGATGGGATCTCATCCATCTATCGGGCTGAGGAAGGGTGTGGTGATCAACATTGAAAATACGGTAAATAGCATTAAAGAGGCCATAGGAGAGGCAGAGACCATGGCTGGCTGTGAGATCAATTCTGTCTATTGTGGAATTGCTGGAGGTCATATAAAGGGCTTTAATAGTCATGGGGTTATAGCTTTAAAGAATAGAGAGGTGGGCAAAAGAGATATCGAGAGGGTGATTGATGCAGCGCGGGCAGTTGCAATTCCCATGGATAGAGAAGTTATCCATGCCCTACCACAAGAATTTATTGTTGATGATCAGGGTGGTATTAGTGATCCCTCAGGGATGTCAGGTGTCCGCCTTGAGGTTAAGATACATATAGTAACTGGAGCAGTTACATCAGCCCAGAATATAATCAAATGTGCCAACAGGGCAGGCCTTGATGTTTACGATATTATCCTTGAATCCCTTGCCTCCAGTGAGGCGATCCTTACAGATGAGGAAAGAGACCTGGGCGTTACATTAATAGATTTTGGAGGCGGGACTACAGATTTAGCAATATTTTCCCAGGGCTCAATAAAACATACATCTGTATTAACATTAGGTGGTGACAACCTGACCAATGATATTGCTGTTGGAATCAGGACCCCCTTTAAAGAAGCGGAAAAGATAAAGATAAAGCAGGGATGTAGCCTTACCTCACTTATCGGTAAGGATGAAACTATTGAGGTTCCCAGTGTGGGTGACAGGGAACCAAGGACTATCAGCAGGCAATTGCTAGGAGAGATTTTAGAACCACGGGTGGAAGAGATTTTTAGCCTTATTTACCAGGAAATGATTAGATCCGGTTATGATGATCTGGTTACCTCTGGCGTTGTTGTCACCGGTGGATCCGCTCTCCTGCCAGGTGTACCGGAGATTGTGGAGCAGGTTTTCAATATGGGGGCCAGGGTTGGTTATCCTTCTAATATTGGGGGATTAAAGGAGATTGTAAACAGCCCCATGTATGCAACAGCAGTAGGTCTTGTTCTCTATGGGGCTAACTCAAAGCAGAAAGAAAAGAAATTCAGGATAAGAGACACAAATATCTTTAACCGGATAGTATCCAGGATGAAGGTATGGTTTACAGAAGGAGAGTAAAGAACTCAGGGGTTTTACCTAATTGGAGTAACCGCCTGCCACTGTGAGGCACGAGCGGGCAGGATAAATGGCATTAAAGCATGATGATTAAAAGCAACATGATTTTCCCGCCTACAGCGGGATAGAATTTCCAATACATTAAATCAAGAAAAAGGAGGGGAATGATGAGATACGAATTTGTTGAAGAAAGCCCAAGCGCCAAGATAAAGGTTTTTGGTGTTGGAGGCGCAGGGGGAAATGCAATCAATAACATGATTGCTGCTGGACTTAAGGGGGTGGATTTCATTGCTGCAAATACTGACAAACAGGCCCTTGATCTTAGCTCTGCCCTTAATAAATTACAAATTGGGGCCAATCTAACTCATGGATTAGGGGCTGGATCTGACCCAGAAAGGGGAGCCCTGGCAGCAGAGGAGAGTGTGGATGTAGTCAGAGCTGCTGCCGAAGATGCGGATATGATCTTTATTACTGCAGGCATGGGTGGAGGAACAGGAACAGGCGCATCTCCAATAATTGCCAGGGAGAGTAAAAATGCCGGAGCCCTGACAGTAGCAGTTGTAACAAAACCCTTTGATTTTGAGGGTGAGAAAAGGATGGAAACAGCCTTAAATGGTATTGAGAAGTTAAAGAAGGATGTTGATACCCTGCTAATCATTCCAAATCAGCGATTAAGGGCATTAGGAAACAAAGAAACCCCTTTTCTGGAGCTTATGAGAATGGCCGATAAAGTCCTCCTCTATGCAGTCAAAGGGATATCAGACCTTATTACGATTCCTGGCTTCATAAATCTTGATTTTGCCGATGTTAAAAGGATTATGGAACAGATGGGAACAGCCATAATGGGTACAGGGATAGCCAGTGGAGAAAATAGAGCCCTTGAGGTAGCCCAGATGGCCATTAATAGCCCCCTTTTAGAGGATATCTCTATTGATCAAGCAAGAGGTGTTCTCATTAACATCACTGGTTCTAGCAAGATGACTTTGGATGAGGTTATTGAGGCATCTTCCTTTATAAGAAATGAGGTCCATCCTGATGCAGAGATTATATGGGGAATGGTTTTTGATGATAATATGGATGATGAGATGCGGATAACTGTTATTGCTACTGGTATTGGCCGAAATAGGAATAGAAAGGTTGTTAGTTTAAGGGACCTTGGCCCTGAAGATACGGAACAGAATTGGACAGTGAGGTTAAAGGAAGACCTTGATAAGCCAACATTTCAGAGGAAGTTAGCTGAGGAAGATACTGACAGACCTCTAAAAGAGACAAGGTTGAATCCTGGGAAAAAGGGCATATTCCAGAGGGTATTTCAAAAGGAAAACCTTGACTATCCTACCTTTCTAAGAAGACAGGCAGATTGATGAATACAATTACCGCTCTCTATAGAAAGCTGCTTTCTAAAGAGAGGGGTACAGTAAAGAAGGACTGGGGCGGTAAGATATCCGTAGCCCTTATCTATCCTAATTATTACCAGGTTGGAATGTCCAATCTAGGTTTCCAGGTAGTCTATGGAATATTAAATGATAATCCTGCTATTGTATCAGAGAGGGCATTTCTGCCAGCAAAGGAAGAATTATCCATATATAAAAGCACTGATCAACCCCTCCTTTCTTTAGAGTCACAAACACCCCTGCTAAAATTTGATCTTTTGGCATTTTCCCTTTCATTTGAAAATGATTATCCAAATATCCTTACCATACTTGATTTGAGCAAGATTCCCCTAATGAGTAAGGATAGAGGCGAGAGTTATCCCCTCATCATAGCAGGTGGGGTGACAACCTTTATAAACCCTGAACCTCTGGCCAGCTTTATAGATTGCTTCCTTGTGGGGGAAGGTGAGGTTATCTTAGAAGAATTTTTCCAGGCCTATCTTAATCTCCAGGTATCAACTGTTAAAAAAGAGGAGATCTTGAGAGTTTTGGCAGAGGAGGTCGAGGGTGTTTACTGTCCTTATTTTTATAAGGTTGAATACAAGGGAGATGGATCAATAGGCTCCTTTGATCCTTCAATTTCTTCTATACCTTCCAGGGTGAAGTATGTCAGGCAGGCCCCCTTTAAGGGCCCCTTGCCCCGATCACGGATAATTACACCATCTACGGAATTCTCTGATACCATTCTTGTGGAACTAAGTCGTGGCTGTGATATTGGGTGCAGATTTTGCGCTGCTGGTTATGTCTACAGACCCCCGAGGGCTATAGAAGAGGCGGAAATTTTTACCGCACTTAAAGAGATCCTGGCTGAAAACACCAGGATCGGTCTTATAAGCCCATCAATTTCTGATGTTCCCTGTGTAGAGAAAGTGACCAGCTATATCCTTGACAAAGGTGGTGATTTTTCTATGTCTTCCTTTAGGGCAGATTCATTGACAAAAGGGTTGATAGAAAATTTAAAGAGAAGCAAACAGAAAACCCTGACTATTGCACCAGAGACAGGTAGTGAAAGATTAAGGAGGGTTATTAACAAAAAATTAACAACAGAAGATATTTTAGAGGCAATTATACTCATAGCAAGGACAGGCTTTTTTCATGTCAAGCTATATTTTATGATTGGTCTTCCGACTGAAACAAGCAAGGACATAAAGGCCATAGTTGCCTTAGTTAAATCCATACGGCATCATATAATCAAGGAAAGCAAAGGCAGGAAAAGGATAGGTAGGATTAGATTAAGCATTAACTGTTTTGTTCCAAAACCATTTACTCCATTCCAGTGGTTACCTATGGATACAGTTGACTCCCTTAAGGAAAAACAGAAATTTTTAAGAAGGGCCATATCAGGTGAGGGAGGTATTGGGATTAGTTTTGATGTCCCAAAATGGGCCTATATACAGAGTCTGCTTTCTATGGGTGACAGGCGGGTGGGACAGATGCTATTAGCTACCCACAGGAATAATAGAGATTGGAAACAAACCTTTCGATCCTCAGACATCAATCCAGACTTTTTTGTCTATAGGGACAAAGACATCAATGAAATACTTCCATGGGATTTTATTGACCATGGTATCAAAAAGTCCTTTCTTCAGGAAGAATACAACCTCGCCCTTGACTCAATTGAATCCCCTCCGTGCAATGTTGGTAATTGTACCAGATGTGGAGTTTGCACATAGCTTTTCAAAATTTTTATCTTCAACATCTTTTTATGGGCATAGGGTTCAATAAAAAAAGTTCACTTGATCAGATATCCCAGGACTACTTCAATTATCTTGGCTGTCATCTACCCCAGCAGTGCGCCAGTGATGAATTCTATTTTCTCCCCCGCTCCGAGGCTGCCATTCAGCATTTAGCCAAATTAGATGATCTATCTCTGGAGAAAATTAAGGATCACCTAAGATATATGAAAAATCTTTTGAGGGAAATTCCGACAGCTAAATCGGATGATCTGGAAAAAGAAATAGATCGCTTACTTCTTAAGCAGAGCATAGAAGGCTTTATCAGGGAATTCGAGGATGCGAATGTCTGCCGAAGTGATCCAACCCTTTATGTTAAAATCCCTCTCTTTGCAACGGATCGGGTTCTTTCTCAAAGGGATGATCCACTTGAAAAGATAAAGGCAGATCTCTCTGCTATTTTTGACCAAATTCCTCCCTTTCTAACTCAGGGCATTAAGAACCTCGAGTCCCCTTCTGAAATCTCTCTCCAGGTTGCCCTTAATATGGCTCAAGATACGATTAACTTTTATAACCGAGATATCCGGCTTTTTATTATAGAAAAGATGGGAGAGGATAAAGAACTTTTTATAAAAAACAAAAGAGTTTTAGAGGCATGGGAACAATACAAAGAGGATTTGCTTCATCTACCATCAAGGAAATCATTCGCTATAGGAGAGGATGGCCTCCAAAAAATCTTTGCTATCAGCCTGGGTTATCCTAAATCTCCTAATGAAATTTTAGAGATCGCTCAAGATGCCTTTAAAAAGACACAAGAGAAACTTGGTGCATTGGCCAGAAAAATAGATAGCAGCAAGAACTGGAAACTTATCATTTATAAGCAGGTTCCAACTGTGTCGTCCCCGGCAGAACTTATGCAATTATATCAGAAGGAGGTTCAAGACCTCCGTCATTTCTTTTACTCGCAAGATGTTATTCCCTTTCCTTCTAAAGAGAAGATTACTGTCCTACATACCCCATCCTACTTACAATCTTTAAGGGCAACCGCCTCTTATAGAGCCCCTTTAGGTGGCAATACTAAGGTCTCTGGTATATTCTATATTACCCCTGGGAAAGAGGATTTGGAATTGATCTCCGCCCATTGTCCTTATCTATCAGCCCATGAGACTTATCCAGGCCACCACATACTGGATTATCATAGAGTCCATCATTCCAACCCGATCCGCCGCCAGATTGAATCACCTCTCTTCTACGAAGGGTGGGCCTGTTATGCGGAGCATTTGCTGGATGAACTGGGATACATAAAAGATCCTCGCCAGCAGCTTATTCAACTGAAACGTCAACTCTGGCGAGATCTGCGAGCTATATTGGATGTAGAGCTCCAAACTGGTAAAATCACCTTAGCCCAAGGAGCTAAAGAGATCAAAAGCCTCGGGTTTTCTTCCAAGAGGGCCCAAAGCCAGATCCGCCGATTTGCACTTACACCCGGATATCAATCGTGCTATTCTATGGGAATGTATGAGATCCTCAGGTTACGGAAACGATTTTCTTCCAAGATAGAACTAAAAACATTCCATGATATCCTCCTTGGTGGAGGTCAGCTCCCCTTTCATCTTGTTGAGAGAAGATTAGAGGCCTGTCTGGGAAAAAGCCCACATATTTCTTGACAGTATTGACATGATAGTCAGGATATGGGGAATATAGAGAAGTCATGTGAATCTTTGTTTATCCGCCATACTTCTGGCGGATTAATCCTGTCAAAAAAGTTCTGTCGGGTGGGGCTAACTTAAAAGAGAAACTGAATGAAAACGGTTAAAGGCTATCACGGAGAATGGAATATGGGAAGCCCTGGGGGGTGGGAATATCAGCGAATTGCTCAATTGTTGGGAAAGATGGCATGGGACTTAATTGGAGAAAATATTGAGGTGGGGGTCAATATTGATTTTGAACATACACAGATTAATGCAGTGCCCGGCTTTGCAAGGATGATACTGAGGGCCCATAAGAACCGCTATGGTAGAAATCCTGTCAATGCAGTGCTCTTGGCCGAAACTGAAACTCTTGATATTGTGCTGGAGAATAAAAATTTTGTTCATTATCTGAACACCATACAAGGGGTTAAGGCGTCTCTGGCTTCCCCCAGCCATCTCACCTTAAAAGGAGGGAAGGTATTTTGCAGAGAGGATGAAGTCACAGTAATATTCATGGATTTTAACTCCAACACCCTTTTAAAGATCGCTAAAGAAGAAAACATTGAACCTATCATAGAGGCAATAAAACAGGGTATTCTGGTCAATCCCAGGGGTATGGAGCCTCTGGGAGCGAAAGGGGTATTTGAGGCGATCACGAAAAAACATAAACACATATTAAGTAGGAGCACCATAGAGCATACACCCTGGACACGCCAATTTTATTCCCGTTCCACTACTGGTCCCCAGGGAGAACCTATTGGAGAATTGGTTGTCTGGACAGAAAGGCATTGGGAGAATGTAGTTCTTAAACCGGCATATGGCTATTCAGGCCATGGGATATTTGTAGGAAGAAACGAAACGGAGAACAAGAACGAATGCATCCAAACGGCCCTGGATGCTGGTGACTATATTATCCAGGAGCTTATTCCCTTAGCACTTTGGTCAGAGCGGAGTACATGTTCTCTCGTGGAAAAGCAAGCCCTTGTTCTTCAAGAATGGCAGACCGATTTTCGCTGTTTTATAACTAGTGAAGGACTCCAGGGCTTTTTAGCTCGCTTTGGGGGTGTTCCCACTAATGTAGGCTCAGGCGGAGGAATCCAACCCCTTGCTGTGCTAAGTGATAATATTTCTCCTCGTGAAGCCGTGGATAGGATCAACCAGGCCTTGTTAAAACTAGGCTATCAGGCCTTTGTACAGATCCAGGAGGAGATTAACCAGAAGGCTATTGAAATGGGCTTCACCTATCTTTTGGGTCCCATTAAAATTTTGCTCAGGCCTAGAATATTGACGATCTATCACTTGAAGGACTTGAAGAAATATGCCCATAATCTTTGGCAGGATGCCATCAAACTGGAAGAACTCTGGAGGGAGGGTCAACTTGATAATGTTGTTCGGATTGGGGAAGAGGAGAGAGAATTGGCCTGGGGTCAACCCTGGGGGGGTAGTCCAGCCCTCATGGTTAGCGATGGCCTTTTCAGCCTCGGGGTTGACCTGATGGATGGATAGTGGACAATACTTATGAATGAGGAATAGGGAATGGTAAAGATTAATCCTGGCTGGTGGAAGACACTATTTGATGAAACTTATCTGATAACAGATGCGCGTTCTGTCTGTGACAATGAGTTGACATGCAGGGAGGTTGATTTCCTTGAGCAAGTACTTGGGTTAGAAAAGTCCTCGCCTATATTAGATCTCTGTGGTGGGCAAGGGCGCCACTCCCTGGAACTATCCAGGAGAGGCTTCAAGGATGTGGCAGTTCTGGATTATTCCAGTTTTTTGATCAATCTGGGGAGGGAAAGGGCCCAGAGAGAAGGGCTAAACACTAAATTTATCCAAAGTGACGCCCGGGATACTGGCCTGCCTGATCAAAGGTACCAATTCATAATTATCATGGCCAATTCCTTCGGCTATTTTCTTGATGAGAAGGAAGATGAGCGGATGCTTCGTGAGATATTTCGGTTACTCATGCCCGGGGGATCCCTCCTTTTGGATCTACCAAATAAGGAATATGTATTAAAGAATTTCTCCCCTCAATTGTGGCATGAAGCAGATGAAGAGATTGTAGTATGCCGTAAAAGAACACTGAAAAAAGATGTTATATTCGGCAGAGAGATGGTCATTTCTAAAATAAAAGGTTTGATACGAGATGAGAAATATTGCACTCGCCTCTATAGCCCGGAGAAAATCTCACAATTATTGAGGTCGGTAGGTTTTTCTTCTATCACTATCCAAAAGGATTTTGTCTCCCATAAAAAGAAGGTGGATTATGGCTGCATGACCAATAGAATGATCGTAACCTCACAAACACCAGCTTCATAAACATCAATGTCCAGAGCGCACCAAATTTGCCAAGCAGTTGTCCGACCTGGCAAGTATATATGC
>CAYTDY010000030.1:245-13132 GCA_964436665.1 uncultured Desulfobacteraceae bacterium | reverse complement strand
AGGAATCCAGAAAGGTGGTGTACGAAAATGTTGCCCCTGTTTATTGAGCTATTACAATCTTTCTGTATAGTAATTGTTGGATGTATCAAATAGAAATTGACTTCTGTTAGCGCATGTACTACATTGACTTACTATGAATACGCTAACCATTAGACTACCAGATGACCTAAGGGCTGACCTGAAGAAGATTAGTCGGGAGCAGAACAAACCAGTTAGCGACGTCGTGCGAGAGTCTATTCGGCGATATGTTGCTGTGGAAAGTTTCCGAGCACTCCGGAGGAAGGTCCTGCCTTTCGCTGAGGCTCAGGGATTTCTGACGGACGAGGACGTCTTTAAGGCCATTTCATGAAGATAGTCCTTGATGACAATGTCGTCGTTGCTGCTTTCGCTACTCGGGGGCTCTGCGAATCAATTCTGGAGCTTTGTTTTCACAGCCATGGAATCATGCTCTGCGAGGATTTGCTCGATGAGATTCTGAGAAATCTCCGGCAGAAAATCGAGCTTCCTGGTGGCATCGTTGAAGACATCGGAAAGCTTCTGCGGGAGCAGGCAAGTATAGTCAGTCCTATTCCGCTTGCGGCGGACCTCTGTTGCGACCCAGACGATGTCAAAATTCTCGGGTTGGCAATAGCCGCTAATGCCGATTGCATCGTAACAGGCGACAAAGACCTGCTCATTCTGGAGAAGTTTCAAGGTATTCCAATCCTAACTCCAAGGTCATTCTCTAACATCCTCCATGACATGGGAAATTGAGTGTGAAGCATACAACAAATCACTTCACCTAACTTGCATTTCACTGGCGCTTATTAAGGGTTCTGAAACAACTTAAAATTGGAAGTTGGTCTGAATTTGCGGCTCAAATCTTTATTCTTGACACAATCACCCCCTCGCCTCCCAAGGCTGCCTGGTTGTATAGAAAATCCTTGAACCTGTAAGTCTCTTAATTAAGCCCCAATCCAATAACCAGGCCTATTGCGACCCCAATTCCGATAAAAATCCCCATTACACCCAATCCCACTGCCTTGTTGTCCTTTGCAAGCTCATCCGAGGTATCAAATTTGGTGAATTTGTCAAACCATTTGTAGCCGAAATACATAAAAAGTAATGTTAAAATTCCACCTATAATGGAATAGATAAGATTTACGAACATTGCTGTTAGCTGCATAATCCTTCTCCTTATTTAGGTTTTAAAGATTATTGAATATTCACCACCCATTCGTTTCTCTCACTTGAGTACTCCGAGAAAAGCATTGAATCAGATGCAAAGGATCGCTTAAAAAGCATATGGGGAGCCTTAATGGGAAAAATAAGTTGACTTATTTTTCGCTTTATAGGCTTCCACATTAGTCCCAATGTAGTTCCTATTGGGACCCCGCTATGCGGGATTTTAAGGATTCTCTACAGGAAATTTTATCTGTGTTATCTGCCTGCCCCGTAGGTGGGAACCATCGTACTGGGGTGAGAGATTAAAGACCCTTTAAATTTTAGTCAAGCACCCCTTTTAGATGTGGTGTTAATCCAAATCAACAGGTGTTTTACATCTGTTGCACCTTTTAGCACCCCTGAAAAGCTTATGGCCGCATTCTGGACAGATATAACGCACCTCCTCATCCTTAATCCATTTTTCTGTACCTACATCTCGCCAATAGGGTATGGCACGGAGGATGACCTTCTTTCCAAGAGGGATGGTAAACTCTTCTATTAATTTGCAAGGAAAATCCTTGCATTCATGGCAACCTGTGTATCCCTTTTTTGTTGCACAATCTTTTATATCGCACTCCTTGCAAAAATAAAACAGCTCATCAGACAAACAGCCTTTGCAATGGATGTCTTCAACGGATAGATTATCACTATTAGGAAGTTTGCCCTTATACATACCAAGGAGTCTTTCTTTAAACTTCCAATTATTGTCAAGTGTTGCATAGAGGATACCACATACTCCACAGTAAAGGCCACAGGGTGCTATGTAGTCAGGATTTATTTCCATATGTGAGATCCAATTGAATAAAAGGAGGGCTTAAATATTATCTGGAGTTAAAGATTATGTCAATGATCTTTAATTTCTCACAGAGTTCTCAGAGCCTCAGAGTTTTTCACCTGAATCCTTGACCCCAGTTAAATAGGGCCGCCCTGTGGAATCTCCTGTAGGGGGTTACGCCTTAAGGCGGGAATTCTACAGGGCAAGCATTTAACGGGGCGGGAAGGAGGATTCAAGTGAATCTGCAACGCTACGCGTAGACCTTTTGATTGTGTATTGAAACATGTATATTATTACTATGGCAGTGCTAAGTGTTCTGATAGGGCTGAGTATTTGGCCTGATTTTCCTCCCTGTTTAGCAAGGCAGGGCGAGTAGGCGGTTAAGAAAGTTTTTATAGGTCCAAGGTTGGGGGTGATGAATTAGCTTGACATTAAAAGAAGATGGAAAATAATTAAGAAGGTAAGGGGGAGAGAAGATACAGGTGAAGACAAAAACTGCAAATTTTTTAATCTGTCTAATTGCCTCAGGGCTTGTATTGGCCTCTGTAAATTCATCTCAAGGAAAGGTCAAGACTAAGTTCCTTGGGTTTAAGCAGGGGGAAAAGTCAAAGTCTGTGCCTGGGGGATGGGAGCTTATTACTTATTTTCGAACGGTCAAGAATAAGCTGTCTCTCAGTAAGGAGGGAAAACGGACTGTTCTCAGGGTGAAGAGTACAGGAAGTGCATCTGCTATCTTAAAAAGGCTTGAGGTTGATCTCAAGGAATTTCCTGTCCTTGTATGGCGCTGGAAGATAAATAGGGTAGTAGGGATGGCAGTTGAAAGCCGGAAGGACAGGAACGACTCTGCAGCCAGGATTAGGGTTATTTTCGGAAAGGCGGCTGCAAAACCTTTGAAGAGACCTCCAGAGATTGAAAAATTTTTCAAATCCTTCGGGTTTCAAACGGAAGGTAAAGAACCACGTGGCTATAAGATCGACTATATCTGGGGAAACAATGTCCCTAAAGGGGAGGTTATTGACTATCCGGGTTCAAAAAAGCACAAGATGGTGGTTGTTGAAAGCGGAAATAAAAGAGCAAACCAATGGGTTTGGGAAAAGCGCAATCTCATTGAAGATTTCCGTCAATTCTTTGGGGGGAGTCCCCCTGGTCTGGCAGGGATTGTTGTTCTCACAGATACTAATCAGACAAATGAAGGAGTTACAGCCCATTATAGCAGCATTGTTTTGATGAGTAAGTAACTTTGCCTGTTAAAAACAGATAGGATTATAATATGCTCGAACCAGAGTATAGAGTTGGGTTTTGGGTGCTTAAAAAAGAGATAGGTCTTTGGTCTACCTTGAAGGTCATTATTCCTGTTGCCTTTAAGTCGCTGAGGATTAATTATGAAGCAGATAAGAGTCTCGATGATGCTGAAATAAAGAAGATCGGGCTTAAGAATAATTTTAAGCTTATAGCTTTGATATATAAAGAACTACAGAGGCGGTTCGGAACTCAAAAAACAAATGAGATTATGCACGAAGTTCTGATGAAGAGTGGACAAGTATTCTTCCGAGGATTCACACCTCTTGGCATAGAGGACAATCTAAAAGACTTCAGTAAGATATATAAAAATTTTGAGAACAACAATGTTGTATTTGATGTAGTTGAAGAATCTAAACAGAAATTCGAAGTAGTAATCAGGAGATGTTTAATTTATGAAGCCTTTATGGAACTTGGAATAGGAGATCTTACCCAGTGGATGTGCGACATTGCATTTGCTTTTTTCAAGGAATATCATCCAAAAATCAACTATATAAAAGATCGCATGATTGCAAGAGGAGATGATACCTGCCATGAAATTTTTATCTGGCAAGGCTAAGCGCCAAGTGGGCGTTGATTCCTCCTTTAACCCTATTTTTTCCCTAATTTGTCTACCTCTTCCGGCTTAAAGACATCAGAGAGAGGAATGGTAAAAGCTACCTCAGGACTATACCGCATATAGGTCGGGATCGGATAGCGGATTCCCTTCTGGTGGGTCTTTTCAAGGCCATCCACCACATCGGCCAAAAGGGAGGCAGGAATGGCCATGATCATTTCATGATCCTGACATGTTGCCCAGACCCGGTCACCATTACCTGGGACGACTACCTTTGGTGTGTTGTGAAGAAAAGCGCCTAAAACCCCTTCTGTGCAGGAAGCGGCCCTGCCCGAAAAATTGCTCTCGATCGGTTTGCCTGAATGGTATGTCGCTCCATGAATCAGCCTCATCAATTGGGCAGGGTTTACATAGACAAGAATAACATCTGGCTCGATTTTAGTCCTTTCCATGGGGGAGTAAACCACAAAAAGGTCCTGGCCCATTTCAAGACAGAAAAACCCGGCCATCACCTCAGCAGCCGCCTTTTCATCAGCCGCATAATTCATGTGAGCAAAAAAATGGATCGCCCCGCGTTCATCGGTAACCCTGTCCCAGCCATAGGTGTGGGCTGCAATCCCGCATCCCACGTCCTCTCGTGTAAAGGCTACAGTCCATCCATAACGTCTGGCCATAGCAGAGCCCTGACATGGGGCCATTTTAACTTTCAGGTCGCGAAGAGGCCTTTTAGCCTTGTCAGGGATTTGGGCTTCTTCCTTTAGGAATTTTACCGCCACAGGGAAGGATGAAGGGTTGATCAGAGACCTGAGTTTTTCTCCAAGCTTGAACCAGTTTTCCATAAAATATCTCCTCTTTTTACAAATTCGGTATCAGATTTTAAATGATTGTGCCTAAATCGCCTCTATAGTGGATGGTGGTTTTTTGGTTATATTATAAGTTACACTGACAACACCGGGCACTTCAGTTGTGAGTCTCTCAGCCAATCGGTCTAAGACGTCATAAGAAAGCCTGGTGGGCGATCCTGTTTTCGCATCTGTGCTCTCCCAACATCTAACCTCGATTTGTAAACCATAATCTCTTTTTCCTTCTCGTATTCCAGTAACTTTATCATCATGGAGAATCGCCAAATACTGAAATGCTCCTATATTAGATAATTCTTCCTCAACAATCTTTGTGGCATTTCTTAAAATCTTTACTCTTTTGGATGTAACCTCTCCGATTACTCTCGTGGCCAGGGCAGGTCCAGGAAAAGGCGGCCGGCTATATATCTCCTCTGGTAAGCCAACTGATTTAGCCACCTCTCTGATTGCTGATTTCCGTAGTTGGATTAGTGGCTCTAAAATCTTGTACCCAAACATTTCCTCTGGATCAATCCCGATCTGCTCAAGGATATTATGCTGCCTTTTGATCCCGGCAACAGTTTCTTCTATATCTGTGTAGTTAGTACCTTGTAGAAGATATTTAGCACCCGCGTCTTTCACCAACTGAGCAAAGACATCTCTATAAAATGATCGAGTGATTGCCTCTCTTTTTTCTTCCGGATCGGTTAGGCTTTTTAATGCGTCAAAAAAGGTTTTTTCAGCATCAACAACTTCAACAGTTACTCCTAAGTCTTTGAATAAAGAGACAATATATTGAGGTTCTCCCTCCCTCATCAGGGCATTATCAATAAAATATGACTTGAATCGATTACCTAATGCCTTGTGTCCAAGCATGGTTACAACTGATGAATCAACACCACCGGATAGTGCATTAATAGCCAGCCCATCACTAACAATCGAGGAAATCTCCTCCACCTTTTCTGAAATGAATTCCTCAGCATCTAATTCATCTAACGTAATTTCATTGATCTCCATATTGCCTCCCTGTTTTTGTTTCCTTATGTTCCGAGCGCTTCCCAAAATTCGATTCGGGTAAATCCTCTCATGAGGTGCCACAGGTATTACAACTGGTGGCGCTACAAGTGCTGCAGGAAGAGCCCTTTGAACTTGAGAACTCCCCCTCACTCTTATGGCTGAAGGTAGAGAGAAGCTTCTTAACGTTATTTGCTTTACATGTAGGGCAAGAGACTGTCTGGTTACCAAAGACCAAGAGCTCAAAGTCCTTGTTGCACTCCATACAATGATATTCAAAGATAGGCATAGTAGACTCTTCTTAAAAAGTTTTTTATCATAGTTTATCTGAAATTGTCAAAAAATTAGAGGCGACAATTCTTAAGTTTCCTTAAAGAGAAAGCTTTGACAATTCCATAAGATTCATATAATTTTTAAAAATTATCAGAATAATAAGTTGCCACTGTGAAAAAGTGAGCCATTTTATATACATTTTACATGATATAATATGCTGGTATAATAGATTATTTTTCCAGCAGGTTTTACATAAAATTACATAAACCCAGAAGGAGGGTACTTAAACTTAAAAAGGAGGTTGACAGCATGGATGAAAGCAAAGATGCTTATAAAAGGGATTATAGAAAAGTTACTATTAGAACAATTGACGGCTCTACTTTATTAGGAAAGATAAATATAGGTATCAAGGAGAGAGTATCTGACATATTTACTAAAACAGACAACCCATTTATTGTTTTGTTTGATGTAGAACTCAGAGACACTACCGGAAAGGTATTTTTTATTAACAGAAGTAATATTGTGTGGGTTGAGCCAGAAGATTAGTAAATACAAAAATCCATTTCTTACATAGATATGGAGTTTCTATTTTCATGAGCCTATTTGAACACAGCGAATTTTAGGGATTAGATATGGTAGTGTGATAAAATGTAATCCTTATTGTGGCGGTAACAATGAATAAAAAAATACCATCTCTTATTTTTGGAATTATTTTACTCGCATTTCTATGCGGATGTACCACAGCCTATAAAGTCGCCAGAGACAAAAGAGATATAAAAACAATAGCTAAAGATGAAAAAATAGCTTTAACTTTAAAAAGTAACTTATTAGAAAATAAAGATATTAAAGGGCTTGCTATATCTGTATACTGTTTTGAAGGAAATGTTTTTTTAGTTGGAGTAATTGAAAAGAAAGCACAGAAACGTGAAGCAATTAAGTTGGCCAAGAGTGTTGAGGGTGTCAGGACTGTTAAAACATATCTCCTTGATAAAAATAAGTATTCTAAGACATCAGATACAATTGATGACTTCAAAATTACAGGCAAGATAAAAGTTAATTTAATTAAAGATAAGGAAATTGTATCCACTCGAATTAAAGTAAAAACTATCTATCGTCACTCAATTCTTTTGGGAATTGTCAGCGATGAATCGGTGGTAAAAAAGGCAATATCTCATGCTAAAAAAGTAGATGGAGTAAAAAAGGTCAAATCCTTCTTGATGGTTTCAAACAAAGTCGACTGAAAAATCTGATTTACTTTTTGCTATGTTTACCCTGTGGATATAGGGTGGTAAAGGAGGGGATACTGCATAAAACATTAGTTTATGGTGAAAAGACCTTGCTCTGTGAATTCAGGGTAGACAAGGGAAAGGTGATTCCTTCTCACAAGCATCCCCATGAGCAGACCGAATATCTGGTTTCGGGCCGGCTAAAGCTTATTATTGGGGATGAAAGCTTTGACGCGGAACCAGGTGATAGCTTGTGTATCCCAGGGGATGTAGAGCACACAGGAGAAATCATTGAGGACTCAGTGGTCGTGGCGGTCTTCTCCCCTGTTAGGGAAGACTATTTACCCTAAGACTTAGTGTACTTAGGATCGGCGCTTGAATCGTGTGTACTCATTGCCACTTTTCATCCTGCGGCAAATAACATTTGGTGTTTTTTAAATGGAAAAGGCCAATATAGGGAATGAATTGGGAACTCAAGACGAAATTGTGACAATCGTGGACGAGCATAATAATGTGATTAAGGCTTTGCCGCGCTGGAAGATGAGGGCCGAGAGGCTCCCGCACCGTGCTTCCTATGTGTTGGTGTTCAACTCTCATGGGGAACTCTACGTGCAGAAGCGCACTTCCACGAAGGACGTGTTCGCAGGTTACTACGATGTGGCAGCAGGTGGGGTTGTGGTTGCAGGAGAAAGCTACGAGGAGGCAGCAGCGCGAGAAATCAATGAGGAACTGGGAATCCATGAGGTTCCTCTCATGCGTCTGTTCGATTTCTATTACGAAGACAAGCATATCCGGGTCTGGGGGGAGGCTTTTTCCTGTTTATATGATGGTAAGATGGCCCTCCAGAAAGACGAGGTGGAGAGCGGGGCTTTCCTGAAAGTCAAGGAGGTGCTCAGTTTGATAGAATCTGAGACATTTACGCCGGACGGTCTCTATGTGTTGAGGCGTTATCTCGGCGATGGGATCTAAGCACAACTTAAAAGCTTTTTCATTTTTCGGTAATCTATGAATAAAAATAATGTAATAAACTTTGAAACCAAAGAACGCCTTTTTAAAAAGGTAGACTCCTATATCGAGTCAATAGAGCTCTTTTTAGAAGAACAGGATATAGCTGTTCCATTGCTTTTAAAGGCATTGAAATATGCTGATCAGGAATTGAAGCATGAGATAATACTGCTTTTGGGTAGTTGGGCCAAACAGGAAGTGGCTTGGCCCCTGTATGAGATTCTTGCTGATCCCAAAGAAAATGAAGATATTCGCAGTTCCGCTTCCATTGAACTCAGCGTTGTCTTCTCATTTCTCAAAGAGCCTCAACCCTTAATAGATCGTTTACTGGAAGACCTTAAAAGTCCTGATCCTGAACTAAGGATACATGCTGCTTTTGCACTGGGATGGGAGGGAAATACTCAGGCCGCTATTCCTCTTATTGAGCTACTTTACGACTCTGACATTCGTGTTCAACAAACCGCGGTCAATGCCCTCTCCAATCTGAGGGATGACCGCATCTTTAGCCTGATGATGGAGCGATTGGAACATGGCCCCTTAAAACAAAAAAGGAGCATCCTTTTTAACCTATGGCGTTTTTATTCTAAGCAGAAAGAGGTGATATCCGTTTATCTCAAATACCTGGATCATGAAGATGATGAACTTCGTTTTGACGCATTGGTACTCCTTGCATCGGTAACAGAGACAAAGGACTATGTGTCAGTATATCGTAGATGTTTGAGGGATAAAGATCCACGGATTCGTGCTTTGGCTTTGAGGGAGTTAAATGAAGCCGATAGAGAGGATCTCATTGAATTTAAAGAAGATATTGAAAACATGCTATCTGAGCCTGATATGGAGGTCAAGCAGGCTGCAATAAATATTTTGAAAAAATTATAAATGGAGTCATTCGAAGGGGCATAGAGGTTTTTGATTAACTTAAAGATTTATTGCTCAGGAAGTTAAGGATATAATACACGAATACATGATAACAAATAAGAAAGATTACGTTTTTTTAAAGTTTCAATTAAAAGATAGGTCAAGAGAGGACTTGACCACCTCCCTTTTCAGTAAATTTAATATATGAAAGAGATATGGCACAGGGCCTTTGCTTCCGTGACCCAGGGTGCAGATATGCATGGGGTTTTGATGAAATCCTTGGCCCTGGCAATATGCTCTACCCTCTTTACCTTACCATACTTGCACTATTTGATATCTGTGGTTCTGGCTCAGGCTCATTTTCCAATAGTCCTTAATCCCTGGCGACTTCTTTTTACCGAACTATTTTTAGTCTTTATCCTGTGTCTCCTCTCTGCTATGGTGGGATTTTCGTTTTCTAAAAAGTTTGACCTTCCCGGTTTTGGGGATCGAAAGGGTTTTTTCCGCTCCATACCGCTCCTTTTAGTCATAGGGTTGGTCATGATGGCCCTATCTTATTTTTTCTTCGATCGCTATTTTTTTAAGATTTCTCCCTTATCTTATCCGAAAGATGTCTTATATCTTATATCGCTGCCATTTAAGGGGGCCTTTACCGAGGAGATCATCCTTAGACTCTGTCTGGTAACTCTCAGTGTGGGACTTTTAAAGAGCAAAGGTGCTGGAGTTGTCCTTGTATCGGCCCTAGGTTCCCTCTTTACGATAAAGTATTTCTATTTCTTCGGGATAAAGTTCGGTTTAAATTACCTATTTATAACCCAGCTTCTCCTCTCTTTTTCTGCCAACCTCTTTTTAGGTTACCTTTTTGTCACCCGTGGGCTTCTTTGTTCTATGGCCCTTAAATTTATGTTCGGCATCAAGTATGTTGTCGTATCATGGGCAATGGGGTAGTAAATGGTGTTACAAGGGATAAAATTCTTTTTTGCCATCTATGCGTTAGGTTTCTTGGCAGGTACAGTGAGTCATATTCTCGATATTTGGCAAGGAGGATTTCTGCCTTACGACTCTTCACCTTTTCCATTGACGCACAAGCACCTTTATCCTATACTCCCCTCATTCAAAGAGAAGTTATTATCAATTTACATGGATTTTTAATTTAGGAGAAAGGAGGAATTATGATGAAGACAAGAGTCCTTATATTCCTCATGATTTTCAGCTTCATTTCGGCTTTTTCAGGATGTGCCGGAAGCAGGCTCTATCTACACAATGTAAAATATATCCCAGAGAAAAAGACACCTCCTTCCACGTCACCCCAGAACCATAAAATAGTGGGTATTTGTCCTTTCGAAGATGCCAGAAACGAAAAGAACAAAGATATCATCGGCATTAGGCATCGAAGGGGTAAGTACATAGATCTCTTTAAGGTCCATAATGTAAGCCTTTCTGAATCTGTTACCCAGGCCATAAAGGACTACTTTGCCGAAAAGGGATTCAAAGTCACCGATTGCAAGGGATGGGATAAGAGCCCCGAGGGGCTTAATAGTTTACCCGAAGATCTCTCTCTTGTTGTAGGAGGGAATGTCGAATCCTTTATGGTTGAAGCCCGATCAGGTCTTATGTCCACGGAGACTCATTACAGGGTAAAGATTATTGCCTTCATTGGTCGGATAGAGAAAGCGAAGGTTATCACCCGAACTATCGAGAGTATGCCAAAGACCAAGAAGATCGAATTTAATCCAAAAGAGGTCAAGGCTACGCTAGACAATACTTTGACCGAGGTGATCCAGAAACTATTCAAATAAAGCCAGCTCCCTGTCTTTCGCTATCCCTATATAAGGCCCTATCAAATATTCATTTTCAGTGGCCAGTCATATCCTTTTTGAAAATGGCAGCCTGGTGCATCAGGCATACCTTTGTGATGAGGGTAAGGATCCCAGGGACGAATTTGCTCACATTTTACTTGAGACATTAGGGGAGAGGCTCACCATCTTCACCTATATAACACCTGCCGGGGTAGGATACTCTTTTTACATATCCGTTGACCTTCGGATCTTCCTTGCCTATACTTAAATTCTGAAAAAGTGCATTTTTGTAAAAATAAATTCTAATTGAGGGTGCTATGAGACTTATATTTACAAGTTTATTGATACTGCTTGCTTTGTTAACAGCTACACCTACAATAGCGGGAGAATCGGGAATTGGACGTTATCAAGCCATACTTATTGGGGGAAAGGAAGGAAGTAGTTCCTGCGTGTTTATTCTTGATACAAAAGAGGGTCATATTTGGACATGGGGGTTAGCAGTTGTAAGCATAGAGAAGGTTGTGGAACGCATAACGTATAAAGGACGAGTACGGCCTGGCAAGAAGGTGGGAGAAGTTATTGAAGAAATAATAACGCCGAGTATCGAAGAGAAGAAAAAGCCATAAGACTCTATGTAGAATAAGAAGAGTAGGTCAACCCCAATTATTCCTAGCTCTCTTTCAAAATATAAACCTTCAGGGGGGAATTATGAGAAGAGATCCCCTGAAGATGCCAATGTGAGGTGTACAAAGGGTTAAATTATTTATTACGATTGTATAAAGTAAGAATATAGCAATCTTGGGAATCAAATAAGGTCATTATGAAAGAGTCATTTGAAGTCAATAGCATTGTATATCAGAAGATTACACAGCCAGTTGTAGGTATTTGTCTGGATGGAACCTCACCGGAGTACCTTGAGAGAGCTATCAGTTCCGGACATATGGCAGTTATGAAAAAGTTGAAAGAAGAGGGGTCATATATGAGTGCATATTCAGTTATGCCGTCATATACCAATCCCAACAATATCGCTATAGTAACCGGCACTACCCCAGAGAAAAATGGTATATGCGGTAACTATTTCTATGATGCAGAACATGACCGTGAGGTTATGATGAACGAACCTGAATTTCTCCGTGTGCCTACGATTTTTGAAGTTTCTTTTAAAAGAGGCTATCGTGTTGCTGCTGTTACTGCAAAAGACAAGCTATTAAAGCTATTGTCAAAGGGATGGGAAGGCATTGCGTTTTCTGGTGAAATGGCAGACATTGCCTGGATTGAGGGTATAGGCAATGTGGCTGAAAAAATAGGTAAAGAACCTCCACATTATAGTGAGGCATGTATTAATCGATACACCATGCAAGCAGCATATCTTGTATTTAGTAAAATACGTCCAGACCTTATGTATATTTCCTTGACCGATTGCGTACAGCACAGGGCAGCTCCTGGTGAGGATGAGGCCAACATTATGCTTTCAGAGGTAGATGAAATAATCGGAAAATTTATAGAGAGTGGTGCACGAATTGGCATTACTGCTGACCATGGCATGAATTATAAAATCAAAGCTGATGGAACTCCCAATGTAATCTATTTAGAGGCTGCTATTGCCAGGCTTGCTAAAGACAAAGTTCGTGTTGTGCTGCCAATTACTGATCCGTATATTTCTCATCATGGTGCATTAGGCTCATTTGCCACAATTTACTGTTCTGACCAGGAACGTGAGCCAGTTAGAAGCATGATTGCAAGAACAAGCGGTATTGTTGAGGTGCTTGAGAAAGACGAGGCATGTGAGAAATATTCACTACCAGGTGACAGGATCGGCGATCTTGTCGTAATTGCTGACAAGAATACGGCACTGGGTAAAACACCGGCAAGCCATGATCTATCTGTGTTAAAGGGGCCGCTTAGGTCTCATGGTGGTCTTGCTGAAACAACGGTTCCGTTTGTTTTTAGTGGGAAAGTGATTGAAGATAAACGAGGAAAGACTCCCAAGAATTTTGAGCTTTTTGATTATCTTATCAATCGCATGTAAATGGTGTTACC
>CAYTDY010000030.1:0-235 GCA_964436665.1 uncultured Desulfobacteraceae bacterium | reverse complement strand
TTACCAATTAAATGCCACCTCTCTCCACATAATTAACAAGCGCTTGCACAACCGGATAACCTTAACCAGCATATGTATAGCGGCTTTCTTGATTAACGACCAAACCTCTATCATATATACTTTTTTGAACAAAAAGGTAATCCTATTAAACTGATATTAATGTCAATAAATGACTGAAAAAGCTCTTGCCAATATTAGACAATTCAAGATAGAAGACATCAATAAAATACTTGAG
>CAYTDY010000029.1:4945-13160 GCA_964436665.1 uncultured Desulfobacteraceae bacterium | reverse complement strand
TCAACAAGGAAGGAAAAAGAACAAGGGATGAAAATAGCCATAAACCATGGCCTTCCTGAGATCTTAAGTAAGTTGCCATCGGGTATTCATTCCTATGAGAGAAGATTTATAATCAAGAGAGTTATTGGCTATAAGATGGTATATAACAGTATAAATACCTATAAAATTATTTACCATGATAAAAAACTTCTTGAGAAAAAGTGTGCAGAATTGGGGATTATCCCTGTTTTTAAAGGAAATTATATCAGTCTAGATTCCTTTCCTCGGAGAAACATTATAAAAGAAGAAATTATAAGTGAAGTATTTCAAAATGGTGTGAAGACTATTGGAAAAAAATCGTACTTTGATATCCTTGAATACATTAAATTACCCATAAGGGATAGCAGTGGAGGATAATAAAAAATTCAGGAGTCACCAGGTGAGAGATAGAAAGATTCAAAATCCCCAATCCTTCAATATTTCTAACATTCTTTCCCTGTGAGTACCTGGCCAGTAAAATCTCTTACAGGAAGGGCAAAAAAGGATCCTTTCTTTATAGTTAAAGAAAACAAAATCAGGGACATTCTCCCTGGCTACCTCTGCTTCAGCCTTGGATAGAGCTGAATTACAGACAAGACATCTACTGAACCAGTCTCTTCGATCCCGTGTAAGTGTTAAGGTGTTGTCTACCACCTTTAGTTGATCTTTCACCAGATCATTGTCTATGAAGATAGAATTAGAAAATAATATAACTGTTGCCTGATTCCTTGTTAGGAGAATTCTTCCCTCCATAACCAGTTCGGTTAATCTTTGATCTGGGTAACTTGACTGGTAAAAGGTATCATAGCCCATGATCCTTAAGTATCTGGCTAACTTGCCAAGCATGGTATCAGCCACAAAAAGTATTGGGTTTTCTTTGTTCATTGGGTTTGTTGCGTTGACTACTCAACCATCATCTTTAGCTCACTTTAAATACTTGCTGATGGTACGCCTGTGATCAGCCTATGGCGGGCTGATCACTTACCTTCCCTGATGGTTCAGCTTAATGATTTCAAAATCTGGTGGTGGATTCAATTGGAAGATCTCTTTCGGGATCGGTCTGTTTATTTGTAAATTCGTGTATCGTATCTCTAATTGATTTTCATCTCCATTTATTATCTTTATTCTTGAGGGGTAAGGCCCTAGACTACCTTCCTTGAATTCCGAAAAAACTATGGTAAATCCCTTTTTTGGAAAATAGATAGATCTCGGTTGAGGGGGCTGTGAGACAAAAGAGATTATTTCTACAACCTCACCCTGTCTATTGAAAAGGGTAATCTCATTTGGCTTCAAGCTAACCGCTTCGCCTGTGGTGGACAGTATTGGCACCCTTCCAGAAAGTATCTTCCAGCCTAAATCCAGATCAAGTTCAAACATGAAAAACTTATCTGCATTCATAAGACTTGATAGGCCTATGAAAAATTTTTTGTCAATTAAGGATAATGCTGAAATATTTCTTTCATCAACCACTATATGAAAAAGAGGTTTTCCCCAGGGATGAGTAATTTCGAGCCTGACTTTGAAAGGCTTGCAACCAACAGCAAACAAATTCGCCTCCGTCTCTTCTACCCCCTCTTTGAACCATAATCTTCCAATTCCTTGAAAGCTAACTATCTTTTCCCCTTCTTCCCTTAGATGGGAAATGAGATGAGCAGTCTTTTTTTTAGAGAAAGGCTTATCCGATGGAGGAGGTATGAGTGGCGCACATCCTAAAAGCAGGGTTAAAATAAAAATAGTCAAATAAAATAAAAGATTTTTCCATTTTTTATAAGGCATCAAGGTGCATTACCTTTCAGATACTCCATAACATCTTTGATCTTTTCATTTAGCCTCTTATGATTCGCATTCTTTAAAGAAAGTGACTTTTTATAAATCTTCAAGGCCTTTTCATATTCCTCTTTTTTGGAATAGACATCACCTAAATGTTCATTGATGGCAGGATCTTCAGGGGTCAGCTTAATAGCCTTTTCTAATTCGATGAGGGCTTTATCATATTGCCCTTTTCGAAAATAAACCCATCCCAGACTATCAATTATATAACCGCTATTTGGTTTGTACTTTATAGCCTTTTCAATTAATTCCAGTGCCCTATCAAGGTAAATATCCTTATCAGCATAGGTATAGCCTATATAGTTAAGGGCATCAGCATGCTTAGGATTTATCTTTATTATCATCTCCATTTGTTTGATGCATTCTTCGTTTCTTTTTAATTTATCCAATACAATGCCGAGCCTGTATAGAAGGTCAGTATTTTTTTCGTTATACTTTAGTCCTTCCTTCAAGACATCCATAGCATTAAGATAGTTCTCTTTAATTTCATAAAATGAAGACAACATCAGATATAATTGAGGGTTATCCTTCTTATGATTGATGGTTTCTCTGAGTAGATTCATAGCCTTATCAGGCTTTTTTTGCCTTTCCAAGATATAGGCCATATGCATCCTGGCATTTATAAAATAATTGCTATTGGAATTAAGGAGATCAAAGTTTTCATAGGCCTTATCTAAATCTCCACTGTCCTCCAGGGCAGTCCCCAGGTAATATCTAGCCTCCTGATCATCTGGCCATGCAGATACTATGGATGTAAGTTCTGCTATGGATTCATCCAACTTTCCATACTTGAGGTATATCAGGCCCAGTCTTTTTCTTTTTAAATCCCGTGGGCTTAACATCTTTTTCATTTCATCTATTTGTTCTTCTGCAAATTTCTCTCGATCGGTCTTGTAGTAAAGGGTAATCAGCCTTTCCCTGGCTGCTGTATTAGATGGATATAATACCAATATCTTTTTATAGGTTTCTATGGCCACATCAACTTTATCTGTCATGTTGTACAAGGCTGCCAAATCGAAAAGGGCTGGAAGGAATCTGGGATTTATTTCAAGAACCCTTAGAAATGCCTGTTTTGCTACTTTATATTCTTTAAGCTCCAAATTTATCCTTCCCTTATAATAATGAGCTATTATCAGCTCAGGTTCATTATCAATCAAAATTGATAGCTGATTCAGGGCAGTATCGTATTTTTTCAACCTGATTAAAAGTGTCGACAGTTGAAGCCTAACTTCTCTGTTTTCAGGATACTTTTCAAGGATCTTCCTATAATGGGATATAGCCAAGTCGAATTTCTTAAGTTGGCAGTAAATTTCTGCCAAAAACTCCTGTGCCTCAAAATCATCAGGTGTCAGATCAACAGTCTTTTGGGCAAAAAGTAAAGCGTCTTCCATTTTACCATTTTCAAGCAATACCTGAGACAATTTCATTAGCAAATAGGGGGAATCTTTGTCATTTTTAAGGGCTTCTCTTAGATAGACTTCCGCCTCTTGATAGTTGCCATTTATTATAGATATAGAGGCAAATGCATAATTTTGATAGGCACATTTGATAGGATCTCTTTTGCTATCAATTTTTCCTGATAGACTGATCCTTTGCTTTGAGGGAAATTTTTCTTCTACCCCCGCACACGACAACGCGAGTACCATTAGAACAAACAAAAATGAGATAGATATCTTTTTAATCGGTTTATTCATTTAGAAGATCAGAGAAATTTTCCTCAAAATTGGGTATCTTTGCCATCAACCATTCCTTGGTTTTTTTAAGGATCCTGTCCTGAATCTGTCGAACTCTTTCCCTGGATATCTTATATTTATCTCCAAGTTCCTGAAGAGTCAGGGGATATTCGGCCAATATTCTGCTATCAAATATATCCCTGTTTCTTCCAGAAAGAGTTTTTCTATATTCTTCCAATTTCTCCCGGAGTAACTCCTTTCTTTCCCTTATAGATACCTGTTTATCTATATCTATCTCTGGAGAGGGCAGAAAAGATCCATAATCTTGCTTGGCATCTTCTTTAACCGGGGCATCAAGAGAAACCTCCCACCCACCCAATCGTTGCCCCATTTCTACAATTTCATCTTTTTTTACGTCTAAACGTTCGGCAAGGAGTTTAGGTTCAGGATCGTAACCCAAAGATAGCAACCTATCTTTCTCCTTTGCAAGATTAAAGAAAAGCTTTCTTTGGGCCTGGGTAGTCCCAATCTTGACCAACCTCCAATTCTCCATGATAAACTTAAGAATATAGGCCTTTATCCAAAATGAGGCGTAATAAGAAAACTTAACACCCTTGTGTGGATCAAATTTCTTTACTGCCTGCATTAACCCAACATTTCCCTCCTGAATCAAATCCATAAGATTTTTCATCCAATACCTATGAAAATCCATTGCTATTTTTACAACTAATCTTAGATTAGATAGAATAAGCTTATGGGCGGCCTCCTTATCATTTTTTTGTCTGTATCTAATAGCAAGTTTTATCTCTTCCTCTTTGCTAAGAAGCTCATACTTCCTCATTTCCCATAAATACATCTGTAAAGGATCGTAGGCGACTAAAGAGCCGTCTTGCTTTCCCGGAACAGGCATGAGGTCATAGTGGGCATCTATTGATAGATCATCTATTTCTTTTTGAGCATTTATATCTTTTTTCTTTTTCATTTCTTTTAGTTATGAGGCAAATTCCTTGATAGAAATGTTGAAGACTAATTGAGGCTATATTGTTAGGGAATGGATAAACCAACTTATGAATCTTGAATATAAACTCTGAGGTAATTCTTTTTCCCTGCTCTTAGCAGGATGATATCATTCTGGATATAATCCGACCCAACTATTGTCTCAAACGATGGGACCCTTTTCCCATTTACATAGGCACCCCCCTGGGATATCAACCTCCTTGCTTCACTCCTAGTTTTACATAGGCCCGTTTCTTTAAAAAGAATATAGGCCTCAACACCTTCTCCTAAATCTTCACTTGTCATTAAGTAGGTTGGAATTGCTTCAATATCCTTAATACCTTTCTGACTGAATAGCTGCCTGGAAGCTCTTCGGGCCTTATCCGCTGCCTCTTGACCATGACATATTGTTGTGGCCTCATAGGCCAAAACATCCTTGGCCTTCCGTGTATCCTCCCCTTTGAGCCGAGATAGTTCTTCGATCTCATGCATGGGAAGGAACGTAAAATAGGAAAGGAACCTCCTCACATCCCTATCATCTATATTTACCCAATATTGATAATATTCATAGTGAGATGTCAATTCAGAATCAAGCCATATGGCACCCCTCTGTGTCTTGCCCATCTTATAGCCATCAGCAGTAGTTATTAAGGGAAATGTCAAACCATATATAATCTTTCTATCAATCCTCCTGGTTAGGTCAGCACCAGCTAAAATATTCCCCCACTGATCATTTCCTCCCATCTGGAGGAGACAGTTGTAATTTTTATAAAGATGCCAGAAATCATAAGCCTGAAGGAGCATATAATTGAATTCTAAAAAGCTAAGGCCACTCTCCAGCCTCTGGCGATAACTTTCTGCCGCCAACATCCTGTTTACACTGAAATGTCTACCTATATCCCTTAAAAAGTCTATGTATTTTAAAGGGACCAGCCAGTCAGCGTTGCTGAGCATAAGAGCCTTCCCATTAGTGAAATCAATAAACCTGGACAATTGTTTCTTAATACTCTCAGCGTTGATATCGATTTCCTCCCTTGTCATGACAGTCCTAATCTCATCCCTACCACTGGGATCGCCCACAAGGGACGTTCCAGCTCCGACCACAACTATCGGTCTGTGACCTTCTCTCTGCATATGTGCAAGAGACATAATGGGAAGCAAGCTGCCAACGTGGAGGCTTTTTGCTGTCGGGTCAAAGCCGATATAACAAGTAATTGGTTTGACCAAAAGCTCCCTGAGCATATCTTCATCTGTTACCTGCTCAATAAAGCCTCTTTCCTTAAAAATATCGTACACGTTTTTCAACTAATTCCCTCCAATAATAATTGTTATCTTTAAGCTTTGATATGATATATCTCTGCTATCCCTTCGGAAGCTTCACTCTTACTATCTTTCCTTCAAGACCTAAGTCACCAACTTCCTTTCCGTTCAGGAAAAATTCAATTCCACCAGCATTACCTACCAGAATGTCAAAGCCTTTATCTGCCGCCCACCTAATAGTTTCTCCCGGCTGGAAAAGATACTCCTTAACTGGCTTATCGTCGATATATATGGCAATCCAAGTTCGGCTATTGACAAGGGCTGTAAGGATCAATTTTGGCGATAGAGGTTTTTCATCTTTTGTCTCCTTTGGGATAGTTAGCTCCTTAAGGATTGTATTATCTGCACTGGATATATATTTTGAGGCATTTTCATTCCCCTTTTTAACTGCTTTTTCATCCTTTGAAAAAACATCTTCCCTCCTTTTATAATCTTGACCTTTATTAACTTCCTTTTCTGCCATATTCTCCTTTTCTTCTACACGGCTTTCTGTCTCTAGATATTTATAAGGCTTCTCAACAATTGAAATATTGTTTTTCTTTAAATAAATAATAGCGGCGATAAGGGCCAGAGCCAAAACAGGAATAATGATTATCAGGTTCCATCTTTCTGATTGTGGTCTTATTTCCTTCAATGCTTGTGGTTTATACTCTTGAAAAGGGGAGATCCTCTTATAAGAACCTAACACCATTTCTTTATCCAGCCCTAAAAACTCAGCGTAGGATCTCAGGAAACCTATGACAAAGACCCGGGGAGGTAGCTTACTCCATTCCTCATTTTCTAATGCTTCAAGGTTATGCCGCCTTATCCTTGTCACCGTGACTGCTTCATCTAAGTCAATATTGCGCTCTTCCCTGGTTCTTCTTAAAAGGCTACCCAGGCTAATATCCTCTGGAATGTCCTTTACTTTTTTATTTTTATGAGATTTTTCCACTTTAAAATATGACCTTAATAAAAGATTTCTCCCTGAGTTTTGTTAGCCATGTGGCATATCTTTTTTCGACTTTCAATTTAAATAATTTAGAATAGATTGCATCTCTTGCCTCTTGAAAAGGTTTTATCCTCTCCTTTTTCTCTTCTATTAGCTTTATTATCTGGAATCCAGATGGAGCGGGATCTAAACAAGTATATTCCCCTGGAGAAAGTTTAGCTATTTCTTTTCTTAACTTAGGTTCAAGCTGACTCACTTCTATCCACCCCATTTCACCTCCTTCTAAGGCAGCAGGCCCCTGGGAATATATCTTGGCCATCTCGGAAAAATCGCGACCATCTTTAAGTCTCTTCAATATCTCCCTTCCTAAGTCTTCTACCTGTACAATCCCTTCCTTATCATTTGGATTTCTAATCTTTAAGAAAATCCTGGCCAGCCTAACCTTATTGGTCTCCGTATATTCCTTGATATGTTTCTGGTAGTGCTCTTTCACGTTTTCTTCTGTTATAACTATCTTTGATTTTACCTCATAATTTACCAACCGAAAACGTTCAATCTCCTTTTTTATTCGCTCCTTATACTCCTTTATTGTGATACTTTCCCTTTTTAGACTATATATTAACTCCTCCTGTGTTAAATAATTTTCCCTTTTTATCTTCTCAATTGCATTCTCAACATCCTTTGTTAATACCTTTATTCCCAATTTAATTATCTGTTGTTTGGTTATCTTTTCGTTGATCAGATTATCCAAAACAGCCCTGCGTACATCATAAAAATTTGTCTCATCTCTCTGTTGCAAATCCTTTGCACTAAACCCGGTTAGCCTTTTAATTGAGGTATTTAGCTCATGGAGGGTAATTATATCGCTGTTGGCTATAGCCACAATTCTGTTGGTTATCTCGGCCCGGAGATGATCAGGAGTTAATGTAAATAAAATAAGCAAGAGATTAAGGCAAAAAATTATTTTAATTGCTCTCATTAATAGCCCTAATTTTATCTAATAAAGTGTAGTTAACTTTAACAGGATAATTGTTCCTTAGCTCTTTAAGCCATATTTTATAATGCCTTTCTATTGCTCTCTCAGAAAGCCTACTTTCTATTTCATCTATCACCTCCAAAATCGCTTTTATCCCTGCTTGTTCTCTTTTCAGCACTTTTATAATATGAAAACCATATGAGGTTTTAATAATAGTACTTAGCTTACCAACAGGGATCGAAAATATTATATCAGAGAGAGACTGCGGAAACATATCCTTAGTGTTCCAGTTTTTACCATAATCTACCTGGAGGCCGGAGTAAATAGATTGCTCCTTCACTAATATGGCAATATCTTCTCCGCCTTTAAGCCGGGCTAACACGCCCTCAGCATCTCTTCTCGTTTTAGTAATGATATGCATAAATTTCGCCCTTAGAGGATGCCTGAAATCCTCCTTTCTCTCCTGATAGT
>CAYTDY010000029.1:0-4920 GCA_964436665.1 uncultured Desulfobacteraceae bacterium | reverse complement strand
GATAAGAAATAGGGGTTAGAGACTCAGCCTGCTCCTTAACAATCTTTTTAATTAAAAGTTGTTCCCTGAATCTATCCTTCCATTCATTATAATCTATACACCTGGTTAAAAGTGTTTCCTTAAAGCTGTTGCCTGGATAATCGTTGACAATATCTTGTATAGCCCTCTCCAATTCAATTTTATTTACAGTAATCCCCTTGTCTCTTCCATATCCAAGCATAAGAGAGTCATCCACAATCCTATCTATGAGACTATTGATAGATGACCATACTGCCTTCTTAGGGATACCATTTTCAAGTGAGGTAAGGTTAACGATTCTCTCTATATCTTCCACTGTAACTAATCGATCCCCTACCTCGATAATAACCCCTTGATTTGATTCTGTATTCGAGGAGCATGCTGGCCAGGTGGAAAGAAAAAAGAGACAAAGAAATGAAACAATAAAATATCTTATAATATTGATATTAATCATAGATAAATTTATAAAAGACGGCATAACTTATTTAAATTACGATATTATTATGGGAATTGCAATAAGAATCTGAATCAATCAGGGTCAAGTCATATTGAGACATAACCTATTGATCTTTAATCTACTCGCTGGGCATGGGTATCTTTTTTAGCTTTACCGCGTTTTCTATCTCCAGGGGGGCATGGATACCTCTTTTTTGTTCATACCTAGGGATCATGGGTATTTTTTTTCAAACAACAAACTGGGAAGCCTTTTCTGCGAATTCATTACCGATGATCCAGGCTGGCGGCCATCGAAGTCTGAGACTCACGAGGGAGAGTGGACGGGTAAGTCCTCTTTGCCTTCCCGCCAGCCTTCATCCGTGCCGTTAGCTGGCCATGTAGCATCTGCTCCTTCGTGTTTGAAAAAAGATACCCATGATCCTTACAAAAGCTTAGAAATTAGATAAAAAAAGAGGTACCCATGCCCTGAATTTTGACGTTACAGTGTGGATCAATTTTTTGCTATATAGTGATTAAATTCACCTATTATCTTCTCTGCCTCTTCAATGGTAGCAAGGGATCCCCTCTCTCTGCTAACCACTTTGAGTTTTTGATCCGATAAGAAACAAAAATTTTCTGGATGACTACAAACTAAATCAACTAAGTTAGATGGTGATAGATGTGTATCCTTAAAGAATGAAAAGATCATATAGCCATCTTTAATATCTAACCTTTCGGAGCCAATCTTTTTAAGGCCTATCTTGATCTTTATAACAGAAATAAGGTTCAAAACCTCTTCTGGCAGAGGGCCAAACCTGTCTTCAATTTCCCTTACCATCTCCTTTAATTCCCACTCCTCCTTAATGGTAGATAAACGTCTGTATATATTAAGCCTGACATCACTCTCCTCAATGTAGCTGCGAGGAATAAAAACCGGTAAATCAGTATTTATCTCAGGGAATATCTCCTCTTGCCACACCTCTCCCTTTAGCTCTGCAATTCTCTGTTCTATAAGTTTTAGATATAATTCATAACCTATAGCCTTGATATGACCTGATTGAGAGAAACCAAGTATATTTCCCCCTCCTCTTATCCTTAAATCATTTAAGGCAATGTTGACACCTGAGCCTAAGCAAGAAAAATCCATCAAAACCTTTATCCTTTTCTGGGCATCATTGGTTATAGTAGAGCCATCTGAGATCAGAAGATATGCGTAGGCCTTCAAATTGGATCTCCCAACTCTCCCTCTGAGTTGATAGATCTCAGCCAGGCCAAAGCGATCAATCTGATTAATGATGATAGTATTGGCTGTAGGTATATCCAATCCTGAGTCAATTATAGTAGTGCATACCAGGACATCTGTCTCCTCGGCCAAGAACCTAATCATCGCCTTCTCTAAATCCCTCTCCTTCATCTGACCATGAGCAATATCAATCCTGGCTCTGGGAACAAGCCTCCTCAATTTATCCGCCATCATCTCAATGGTTCGGACCCGATTGTGGACAAAAAAGATCTGCCCCCCTCTATCCAATTCCCTTTCTATAGCATGCGATATAATACCTTCATCAAATTTAGCCAAATATGTCTGAATAGATAGCCTATCAGCAGGTGGAGTTTGAATGATACTCAGATCCCTGACACCCATCAAGGACATATGCAAGGTTCTCGGAATAGGTGTAGCTGTCATTGCAAGGACATCAACAAAATGCCTATATTTTTTTAATTTCTCCTTGTCCTTGACACCAAATCGCTGTTCCTCATCAATGATCAGCAGCCCCAAATCTTTAAACTTCACGTCATCAGACAAGATTCTATGAGTTCCAATAATAATATCGATCTTGCCAAGACGTAGATCAATTAATTTCCTTTTTTGCTCTCCTTTAACAATGAACCGACTCAAGACAGCAATCCTGACAGGATAAGAGGTAAAGCGCCTTAAAAAAGTCTGGTAATGCTGCTCAGCTAAAACAGTTGTTGGGACAAGGATACCTACCTGTTTTCCGTCCATTACAGCCTTAAAGGAGGCCCTGATGGCTACCTCTGTTTTACCAAAACCTACATCACCACAGATAAGCCGGTCCATTGGTCTCTCTGACTCCATATCACATAAAACATTATCAATGGTATTGATCTGATCTTGAGTTTCTTCATAATCAAAGGTCGCCTCAAACTCTCTGTAATAATTATCCGCTTTCGAAAAGGCAAAACCTTTGAGGAATTTTCTCATGGCATAGATTTTAACAAGGTCTTTGGCTATTTCTTCTATTGACCTCTTGGCCTTCTTTTTCGCCGATAACCAGGATCTCCCCCCGAGCCTGTCTAACTGTGGACTCTCATCATCTAAGCCAGTATATTTCTGGATAATGTTTATCCTATCTGCTGGTATATAGAGCCTGTCATTTCCAGCATACGCAATAATTACAAAATCCCTTATCCGGTTGCCTATTTCCCTCTTTGAAAGCCCATCATAGCGCCCAATGCCGTGATCTTGATGGACGACTAAATCACCTACCTGTAATTGACTCAATCCTGTCCATGGGATAGCCTGCACCATGTCCCTTTTAGTTCCTCTTTCTCTCCCCTTTTTTTCTCCGAAGATCTCGTCTTCTGTAATTATAACCAGAGCTGAATCCAGAAATCTAAATCCTTGAGAAAGGTATCCCAAACAAATGAATAACCCTTTTTTCCTTTTTATATATGACCAATCAGGGAGTACCTCCTGGGTCACAATTTGATAATTGAGAAGTATTTCTTTTAACCGCTCTGCCTGTTTCTCTGTTCTAAAGATAAGTATGGTTTGATTCCCTTCCTCAATCCATTGCTTAATCTTAGCAGCCATTGTGGCAATAGAGACCTTTGGATGGCTGATATCCTTAAAGTCATATTCTATACCTGGCTCAAATGATTCCTCGAAATCCACTATCAGACCTGTTTTTTGAAGGCTGGTGCTGATATTAAGATCGAAAAAATCAATCCTTCGATATCTATCAAGGGCCTCCTCTAATTCCTTTGTACCAAGAAAAAGACTATCGATTTGGGGAAAGGGTTTCCCCTTCTCCAGGGCCTCATCCAGAAATCTTCCTGCCTCCTCATTAAGTCGCTTCAAGGTAGATCTGGCCTTATCAGCAAAATTATCTGATTTAACAATGCAGATTTGACCTTCTTTGGGAAGATAATTAAAGATTGTATCAAGATGTGCGTAAAAATGTTGTAGCCATGCCTCAATCCCTGGAAAGCTCTCTCCTAATTCCAAAGGCACTGGAAGTCTTCCCATTGATCTGGCCCTTTTGATGTTAGAGGCGCTAAAAATTATTTCACTGGCAGGAAGAACAGTTAGCTCCTTTAAATAAGACTTCGATCTCTGACTAACTGGATTGAAAAGTCTTATGGATTCCACTGTATTTCCCCAGAATTCAACCCTAATAGCTAAATCATATAAAGGTGGATATAGATCAATAACACCACCCCTTACAGAAAAATCACCCCTTTCCTCTACTAATGAGGTCCTGAAATAACCAAACTCCAATAACCTTTTTATCATATCATCCCTGTCAATCTCGTCATTAACAGAGATATAGTCAACTGAGTTAAGGAGGGTCTCTTTCGGCAAAAGATGTGTCATTAGGGCCGGGATAGAGGTAACAACAACTGGATCTCGCAAGGTTGATAGAGAATAAAGTGCCTCTATTCTCTGGCTTATCAACTCTTTTGGGGGGCTCAATCCTGTCAGGGGAGAGATTTCATAGGAGGGAAAAAGAAATATCTTTTTATTAGTCTTACTTGGAAGAAAAAAATTTAGGTCTTTGTGAAATTTTCCTGCCTCCTCAGAGTTAGGCAATATTATCAAACAGGCATGGCTTATTTCTGTAAGGTGCTGAGATAATAGATAGGCCAAAGCAGAACCGGCAATACTAGTTACTTCTATAAGCCCTATCTTATCCTTTATTGCTCTCTTTAATTTGGTCAGGTTATCTATCTTTGACATTTTTTGGGTTTCTCGGGTTCTTTGTGTTCCTTGAGTCTATTGTGTTCAACTATGGGAAATTAGTTGTAAGTAGGCCGTATTCCGTTGCAACAGACAACAAACAACGGACAACAAACATTATCTATGCATATTGGCCAGTTTCAGGGCCATCTTTTTCTTTTCCTCTAAATCTGTTATCCGGTAAAGCACCAGCATTTCATTTTGGCTTGGACCGGCACCCTGAGCAGTGCCCACACCATGCAATCCTGCAACCCAGTTTTGAAGGAACTTTACCATCCTCATTCTCTCTTTTGCAGATCCCGCAGACTTAAGATATTTAGATACATATTCCCCTATCTCTGGGTTTTCCAACTCCATTTCACCCGGCATAGTAACTGCTATCCCACCGGAAATATCACCAGCAAAGGCCATTACCTCCCAGAATCCATCATTCGTATTGAGTTTTGCCAGATTACTCATTGCCTCATCCGGCATAAAAACGC
>CAYTDY010000028.1:0-13669 GCA_964436665.1 uncultured Desulfobacteraceae bacterium | reverse complement strand
ATCAGGGTGGAGGTGGGTGGCAATTATCAAGTCAATGTCTTCGAGTTTGATGTTGATAGAGCCCAATGAATTCCGTAATTCAGTGAAGAGATGTTGATGGCCAGGATCAATGAGGATTTTAAAAGGACCGTCAATAAGATAGCTATTACAGTTATTTACATTCAGTGACCGCCATGGGAAAGCATATAACTCGTCACTTAGGCGCATATCTACTTACCTCTAATTTAGGGATGATAAAAGTCTTAAATTAAAGTATACTATAGCAGAAAATATTTTATTGAAAAGGCCTAAACTGTAATATTTTTTTCAGAAACCATGACAATTCCAGGAGGTAAGAGTTGCCAATTTATGAATACCGATGCCAGTTATGTGGCAAAGAATTCCAGTATTTGATATTAGGTAAAGAGGATGAGAAGAATTTACAATGTCCAGGATGTTCTGGGATGGATTTAAAAAAATTGGTCTCACGAGTTGCCTACCATTTATCAGAGCAGGACCGGCTAAGCGCATATGTCCCGAAATCTCCAAAAGATGATGGATTTTATAAAGATACCAGGAACATTGGACTTCAAGCTAAAAAGAGGGCTCAGCAAATGGGTGTTGATCTGGGATCTGATTTCGAGACAAAATTAGACCGGCTTCGCACAGACCCTGGAAAGGTATTTGACGATACTGAATAGGACTATTAGATCTTTAATAACATTGCATTTTTTCACAAACAAAAGAAGCAAATGACAAATCTCAAAGTTCAAATGAATGTCAAATAACAAATGTCAAAAGAGAAAACTAAAATTAGTGCAACTGTTGGATATAAACAGAAATTTTGAAATTTAGTCATTAGGATTTTATTTGACATTTGTATTTTGGTATTTGATATTTTAGCGCAATTTTTTACTTAAACATCATTTAGAGAACGAACTACTATTGCTTTATATATGCCATTCCTCATCCTTAGTTATTGAGATGTATTAAAAGGAGTAAGTTAAGTAACCACATGAGGAAAAAGAAGATTTTAGTCACAAGGAGAATACCTGAAGCAGGAGTAAAGAAGCTTAAAGAGGCCTTTGATGTGGAAGTCTCCCCCTTTGATCGCGATTTAACTCCAGATGAGATAATAACAATGGCAACTGACTCTCAAGGGATGGTAAGCATGATCACTAATACTATAGATAGAGGCATTATTGAACACCTAACCGATATACGAATAATAGCCAACTATGCTGTTGGCTTTAATAATATAGATATTGAATATGCCAAGGAAAAGGGTATTGTGGTCACCAACACACCTGGCGTTTTGACAGAGGTTACGGCGGATATTGCTATGGCACTCATTCTCTGTGTAGCCAGACGTATTGTCGAAGGTGACAGGTTAGTCAGGAAGGGAGGGTTCAAGGGGTTCTATCCAACATTTTTTTTGGGTATTGAACTTCAAAAAAAGGTACTCGGGATCTATGGTATGGGACGGATCGGAAAGGCTGTAGCTAAAAGGGCTATTAATTTTGGTTTAAAGATAATCTACCATAACACAATAGCCTTTAGAGAAGGATCTATTGGATTTCCTGCTCAATATGTCTCTTTTGATGAACTGTTAAAAGAATCTGACTTTCTTTCTATTCATGCACCACTAACGTCTGAGACGCGCCATAGATTTACTAAAGAAGAATTCAAGAAGATGAAAAATCAGGCATACCTTATCAATGCTGCCCGGGGACCATTGGTAAAGGAGGAGGATCTTGCCTATGCCCTTAAAGAGGGATGGATAGCCGGAGCTGGTTTAGATGTCTATGAGTTTGAACCAGAAATACATCCGGATATTATCACATTAGATAATGTAGTTCTTCTACCTCATATAGGTAGTGCAGCCAGTGAAGTCCGGGAAAGGATGGCGATGATTGCCACTGACAATCTAATAGAGTTTTTTAAAGGAAAGCCACCTCCAAATAGGGTTAATTGAGAAAACCCCGTCAGAGAGTTTTGAAATGGCTTTAAAACCCTCCCGATCTCTATTATATGTTATTATCATCTCCGCCCTTATAGAAATAGTCTGCTTCCTAACGGGGTAAACATTTTTAGCTTGAAGAAAAATGAAATAATAGTTAAAAATAAGTACGCCCCCGTAGCTCAGGTGGATAGAGCAAGGGATTCCTAATCCCTGTGCCGGGTGTTCGAGTCGCCTCGGGGGCACCAGTAATGTCAAGGGGTTAGCCATTTTTGGTTAGCTCCTTTTTTATGGCTTTTAAAAAACAGTGTCTTGAATTTGAGCGTGGCACGTGATCATAATAATTGATTGATTCACAATGGAGTAATAACATCGGGGCTTACTGTAAACAAAAAAAGGCTTCCGATAAATCTTCGGAAACCTTTGACTGATCTATGGTGAGCCGTCAGGGAATCGAACCCCGAACCTACTGATTAAGAGTCAGTTGCTCTGCCAGTTGAGCTAACGGCCCCTAAATTTAAATGCGCCCGGCAGGACTCGAACCTGCGACCTACGGGTTCGAAGCCCGGCGCTCTATCCAACTGAGCTACGGGCGCTTATGATTACTTGTATAAATTACTGGATATTTACTAATGATTCACTAACAGGTATGTATTTTTCTGTCAATATTAAATTTTTGAAATATCCTTGACATTACCCTGAAATTTCTTTAATAAACTAAGATTCAAAGATAATTTTTCATTTTCAACGAGCCTTATTTTTAGTATATTGATTGAAAATAGCCTTATTGATTAAACAGATAAGATTTTAATAAGATGAAAACCTTTGTTGCCAAAGAGCATGAGATAGAAAAAAAGTGGCATCTGATAGATGCCAAGGATAAGGTTCTGGGAAGGTTGGCCAGCGAAATAGCCGTTCTACTGAGAGGAAAAAATAAGCCTATCTTTACACCTCATATGGATGCTGGTGATTATGTAGTGGTTGTTAATGCAGACAAAGTTGTTTTAACAGGAGATAAGTTAGAAAAAAAGATCTACTATCACCACAGTGGTTATGTAGGTGGTCTAAAAGAGACGAAGGCTAAAGAGATGCTTCAAAGAAGACCAACAAACCTTATAAAGTTTGCTGTCAAGGGGATGCTACCTAAAAATAGCCTTGGTAGAAGGCAATTAACTAAATTGAAGATATACGCTGGCAAAGATCATCCTCATCAAGCCCAACAACCGGAGGAATTGGAGATTTAAATGGCAGAGGAAAGGTATTACGCTACAGGTAAAAGAAAAACTGCTATAGCAAGGGTCTGGATGCGATTAGGTGATGGAAATATAATTGTTAACAGGAGACCAATAGATGAATATCTGGGTACTGAGATATCCAAAATGATTGTTACCCAACCCCTTGAGCTGACAAATACCATGGGTAGGTATGATATTATGGTAAATGTTAAAGGAGGAGGATTTTCTGGTCAGGTTGGGGCAATTAAGCATGGCATAAGTCGTGCCCTTCTAAAGATAAATCCTGAATTCAGGGGACCCTTAAAAAAGGCGGGTTTTCTTACTAGGGATTCCCGAATAAAGGAGCGCAAAAAATATGGACTGCGCTCTGCCAGGGCAAGATTTCAGTATTCAAAGAGGTAATAATACGTCTCTGAATTTCTACAACTTATCGAACTAACATAGCTTTCGTTATCTGGGATTATGGTATCCACATGGAATGAAAATGCGCTAAGTGCAGAGCGCATGGCCGTTTAACTCTTTGCTCTATGCCCTTTGCGCTATGAGGTTAAACTTAGAACTCCAATATTCTCCCCGCTGTTTCAGCAGGGACGGAGTGTAGCGGAGTAAAATTCTTTAAAGAGGGAAGGTTGTTTGCCTTCCCTTTTTTTATTTAAAAATTCACGCACCATTACTAATCCTGAGGAATGAATTTTGGTAAATGATAAAGAAGAAGAAAATATAAAATTAGTTATTGCCTATGATGGGTCCGGCTATTTTGGATGGCAGCGCCAAATTAATAAGGCAACCATACAGGGGACTATTGAGGAAAAAATAAAGATCATGGTAGGAAAACCCGTCTCCCTTATTGCCTCTGGAAGGACAGATGCTGGTGTACATGCCTTCCATCAAGTAGCCAATTTCAAGGTTTCTACTGCTATAACTCCTCCCATCTTTTTAAGAGCCCTTAATTCCCTTCTTCCAGATAGTATCATTATAAAAGAGGCAGGGTATGTCCCTCTTGATTTTCACGCCAGGTATGATGTTAAAAGTAAGGTTTATGAATATAGGATCTATAGAGAGAGACTACAATCCCCTTTTCTCAGGCATTATGCATGGCACATATCCCGGTTACTTGATTTAAATGCCATGAAGGAATGCCTGGAGATTATTAAGGGTACCCATGATTTTTCTTCTTTTTGTTCAGCTGGGGCTGAAAAGATTGATCCAGTCAGAAACATAATTCAGGCAAAACTTGAAATCCGGAAAGATAAACTCTTAAGCTTTAATTTTGAGGCAAATGGCTTTTTAAGGCATATGGTCAGAAACATCATGGGAACAATTGCAAAGGTAGGCCTGGGAGAGATCAGTATCGCTAGATTTATAAAGATATTTGAAACAAAAGACCGGCAGAAGGCTGGAGCCAAGGCCCCACCAGGGGGACTGTATTTGAAGGATGTTAGGTATTAAGGGTTTAAAACTTGAAACCCTGGCCCAGACCTGGCATGCAAGGGTATATTTTCTGGCTATAAATTTCATAATTTTACGAATCAGGATTATTTTCCTTCGATGTCGCGCCAGGGCGGGCTGGAAACTGGATAAAAAATCTATATATAGCAGGGGCATGCAGTAAGAGGTGTCGAGTTTCAAGTTTCGAGCATCAACTGACTAATGAAAGAGGATTTTCCTAAATTAATTATTATAAGCGGGCCAACCTGTTCGGGAAAGAGCGCGTTGGCTGTTGAATTAGCCACAATATTGGGTGGCGAGATAATTAATGCAGATTCCATGCAGGTTTACAGGGGAATGGATATAGGTACAGCTAAGCTTCCCCTATCTAAGAGGAAGGGAATTCCCCATTACCTTATAGATATCGTTAACCCTGATCAGGAATTTAATGCTGCGTTATTTCTCCTTCATGCCATTCCAATAATCAGGGATCTCCATTTTAAAAAAATACCTATTATTGTGGTTGGTGGGACAGGGCTTTATGTTAAGACCCTTTTGGGCGGCCTTTTTAAGTGTCCTTCATCTAAGCCAGAATTAAGACAGAATTTAATTGAGGAATGTGAAAAGAAAGGCCCATCCTTTCTTTATCAAAGATTATCAAGGCTTGATAGGAAAGCAGCAGATAGTATACACCCGACAGATAAGGTCAGAATTATTAGGGCATTAGAGGTAATTCATCTTACTGGAAGCCTGTTTTCCGATCTTACCAGGAAACATGATTTTTCTGATAGGAGATTTCTCGCTCTCAATCTTTGCCTAAACCTTGACAGACAAGTTCTTTACAGCAGGATCAACAGTCGGACTCTCTCAATGATTGATTCAGGTCTTATTAATGAAGTTGAAGGACTTCTTAAAATAGGATATAATATAAACCTTAAGCCAATGAAGGCTATTGGTTACAGGCATATTGTAGGTTATCTTAAAGGTAGATGGGGTCTTGATGAGGCGATCAGGCTCATTCAGCAGGATACGAGGCGCTATGCAAAGAGACAGCTTACCTGGTTTAGGGCCGATCCGGAAATGGTCTGGTTGAATCCAGATGATAAACTGACCATAATTGATAAGGCAATGACATTTATGGCCTTGAAGACTTGACCTTCTAAATTTTTTTATTTAGAGTAGAAAGGCGTACTAAATTTTTAAAATAATGACCGTTTTTATTCTTTAGGGGGAATTTATGGTACCTTTTTTTCAGAGAAAAATGGTCTTAAGCCTCATTTTTATGTTGATAGTACCAGGTTGTGTTGTCGCCACCAAGAAAGATGTTGTTCTACCGCCAATAAGATCCTTGTATAAAGGAGACTATAAGGTGGGCGAATATCTCGAGGATCATCAGCCGAGAATGGTAGGTGTTCTGCCCTTTAAAAATGAGACCAAAAAAGAAGAGGCATTTGAGATTGTAAGAAAGACTTTTTACAACCATTTTAGCTCCTTAAGATATGGTGATTTAGAATTGTTCAAGGTTGATCAGAGATTAAAAAAGGCAGGTTTTACTGACGCAGAAGAGATTAATAAGCTCTCCTCCAAGAGGCTCGGTGAAATACTTGGTGTAGATGCAGTGGTCTATGGAAGGATTACCCACTATGATAGGATGTATGCTGGTATCTATTCTCAGGTTTCTGTAGGTGCTGCAGTTAAGATGACGGATGCGAAGACCGGGGAATTTTTATGGAGTGGGCAGCATGTCCAAACGAAGCGGCAGGGTGGAATACCGACCACACCTGTTGGTCTGATAATTACCGCCATATCCACGGCAGTTAATATCAGGCAGATAGAGCTTTTAAGGGCCAGTGACGATCTTTTTAGGGATATGGTTAAAACTATCCCAGGTCCTACTATTGCTGAGGCATCAAGACCTCCTACCATTAAAATGCTTGTCCACGACGGTGTTGGCTCTCCGAAGAAGGCAGGAGATGTTATAAAGGTGGTATTGGAAGGAGATCCACATCTTGCAGCCTCTTATGATATTGGTGATTTTAAGCAGGGCATTGAGATGAAGGAGATCCAGAAAGGTTTTTACGAGGGCATATATCAAGTCAGGCCTGGCGATAATGCTCATGAGGCCATAATCACTGGTTATCTTATGGATGAAAGAGGCAACACTACCAAATGGATGGATGTTTTGGGTGCTCTTGTTATTGACACTACACCACCGGCTGTTCCTGTGGGGCTCTCCTATACGGGTCACGATCATGAAGTTGTGCTAAAATGGGAGGCAAACAAGGAGGATGATCTTGCAAAATACAGACTTTACAGAAGCCAGACACCATTAACCGGTTATGAATCATTAGTTTTTACTGAATTTTATACGGATACAGATTCAGGAATTGATAACTATAAACCATTTTATTACAAGGTCTCAGCTTTAGACAAGGCGGGAAATGAAAGTGGGCTAAGTACTTATATTAAGGGCATGGGTATTCCACCTGGACCAACCTCTGTATCAGGGGAGATAATAAAGGATACAGTCTGGTATGCAGGTGCATCTCCCTATATTATTGAAGGTGATATTTATGTCAGGTCTAAGGCAACCCTAACCATAGAGCCCGGAACAAGAATAGAATCAAAAGGCGGCTCCCTTATAATCCAAGGCCAATTGCAGGCTACAGGAAACAAAGAAGGGATGATTATCTTTGATGGTTTCGAGGAGAAGAGATGGGCCGGGATTACATTTGACAGGGTAAAGAATGATAAAAGCAAGGTCTTTTTTTGTCAGATAAAAAATGCCATAGCCGGCCTGACAGTCCTGTCTTCCTCCCCATTTGTTAGCCATACTGAATTTACCAAGAATGAAACCGGAATCTTGATTAAAGAGTCTTTTTCCAAGCCAAAGGTATCTGAAAATTATATACATAGCAATACTGATTCGGGTATAGTTGTGTCAGAGGCATCATCTCCTGAAATAAGCAAGAACACCATTAAGGGAAACGGAAGACATGGAATTTTCTGTGATGGGGGAAACCCTTTAATTCAGGCCAATAGCATAGTAGGAAACAGTGGCGATGGTGTAAACGTAGTTGTTGGGCGTCCTAAAGTGATAGGCAACAATATCCACGACAATGGTGGTTTAGCTGTATTAAATTCACCAAAAGGAGAGCCTATCCTGGCACCAGATAACTGGTGGGGTAGTGCAGATGGTCTGGTAGTTCTTTCCCTAACAAAAGGCAGGGTGATAGTCGAGTCAGCACTTGATGGACCAGCTCCAGATGGAAAATCATTTACCCTTTCCGTGCTTAAAGGCCCATTAGATGGCAATATAACAGAAGATTCCCATCTTATTTTGGCCTATAGCCCATATGTAATTGAAAAACAATTAGCGATAGATAATGGGGCAACACTCTATATACAACCAGGGGTAAATGTCAGCTTTAACCCGGGTAGCAGTGGGATAGAGGTGAGGGATGGCGGTATCCATGCAAAAGGTAAAAGAAATGGCCCTATAAGTTTTATCTCAAACAGTCCTTCTCCAGCTCCTGGTGATTATCTTTTTATGGTTAGGTTTACCAAGGAGACAAAGGTTGGTTCTTTCTTTGAATTCTGTCGTTTTAAGCACGGGGTGAACGGCCTTATCATCGAATATGGCAAACCAGATATAACCTATAGCATTATTAGCGATAATTCCCAGGCCGGTATCATTTGCGGAAATGATTCCTCGCCAAAGATTGAATATAACACCTTGACCAGAAACAAGGGAACAGGGGCTATATTCTGTAAGGCAATGTCAGCTCCTCGAATACATTATAATAATTTTGTTGATAATCCCTTTGCAATTCAAAGTTTCTCTCGGATTCAGATAGATGCCAGAAATAATTGGTGGGGAAAAGATCCACCGGATGATGGTCTCTTTATAGGTAACATAACCTATAAGCCTTGGCTTGATGCACGTGCAAACAAGGCTTCTGGTTGGGGAGAGCAGGATTAAAGATGAGTAGATTTTTCATTTTTTTAAATCACTTATGAGGAGGTGTTTTTATGAAAAAACTGGCAATTATCAGTATGGTTGTTTTTCTTTTATCTTTTTTTACTTTCACAGGGGAGGCTGGTGCCCAAAACTGTGTAGAGACCTTTGAAAATGGGAAGATAGATTGGACAACAGGTGTTGTAGAGGCTGTAGGTATTGGTGCGCCGCCTGCAAAACCGATAAATATGGCTCAGGCCAGGGCCATGGCCAAAAGGGCAGCCGTGATTGTAGCAAGGAGAAACCTTTTGGAAATTATTAAGGGTGTCAGGATTGACTCCATGACTCTGGTCAAGGATTTTGTTGTACAGAGTGATATTATACGCAGTCAGGTTGATGGCTATCTGGAAAGATCTCAAATAATAGATATCGCTTATATGTCTGATGGTTCTGTAGAGGCTACTGTGGCAATGAATATGAGAGGAGGGTTTGCCAATCTGATGTTGCCTAAGTCAATAAAATCTATCCCACCTATTGAACAGCCTAAAGCGCCTCCCGCCGAACCAGGTGAGGTCTATACTGGATTGGTAGTGGATAGCAAGGGATTTCAGATAAAACCTGCAATGTCGCCCAAGATAGTGGACGAGAATGGTAACGAGGTGTATGGTTCATCATACGTAAGTCGTGATTACGCCATAAGCCAAGGAATGGCTGGATATGCAAAAGATCTTACCGCTGCCCAGACCAATGAGAGGGTTACCAATAATCCTTTAACTGTGAAAGGGCTAAGAACAGCAGATACCGGGGACTCTGATATTGTAATTAGCAGTGCAGATGCGGCTAAGATTAAAGGGGCAGCCGAGAATTTGGCTTTTTTACAAAAGTGTAGGGTTATGGTTGTCTTAGAATAGTTGTCAACACGGATCCTTATTACTTCAATAGAAATTTAATTTATAATAGGAGGTTGGGGCTATGAAGTTTATTAATTATAGGTCTACCCTGTTAGAAAAAAAGGCTTGCAATTTAAGCTGGTCCGTCCGAGAAGGAAATAAGTTTAAGCGGACCCTGTTAGGTAGTAAACATCTAACAGGGTCTACCTTTTTTATCTTGTTGGCCTGTATTTGTTTCACTCTTATAGTAGGGGGATGTGCTCGTAAACCAAGGCCGCCGATAAGCACTCTCGATACCCCAGAACACCATGTTTTAAGCGGTATGAAATTGCTGGAAAGTGGTAAGCTTTTAGATGCAGAGAGGGAATTTAACCTGGCTAAAGAACTTGATCCCAAATATTCTCCAGCCTATAGGGGGTTAGGTTTGGTCTTTGGTTATAAGGAAGATTTCAAATCCGCCTTTAAAAACATGTCCCGGGCAAAGAGATTGGCAAAGGCCAAGGAGGAAAAGGCATTGGCTTATGTGGGATTTATGCGATTGTATACTCTGCAAAAAGGTAAAGACTGGCTGGAGGATGTGGAGGATAATTTTAACAAGGCCAATAATGTAGAAAAGAATTTACCAGATTCCCACTTTTTTATGGGTATTGCCTATAAGGAGGCATATAAGTTTGGGGATGCAGCTGAGGCATTCAAAGAGGTTCTTGAAATCAACAAGACTTTTATAGACAAGGCAGATCATCAACTGAAACTGGTTCAAAAGATAGAGAGGGCTATGCCAGGGACATTAATCGGGAAAAAGGTGGCCCTTTTGGAAAAGGTTACAAGGGTTGATGTAGCCGCCCTTTTCATTCAAGAATTGAAGCTGGATAAGGTTTATGAAAAGTTCAGGCCAAAAAAAATTGATACGTCTTTTAAATCACCAGGTGAGAGTTCTTCCCCTAAAGAGATACCGATTCCAGTGGATGTGCAAGGTCATCCGCTCCAGACTGATGTTCAGGTAGTGGTTGGCTTGGGAATAAAGGGCTTGGGTACTTTTCCGGATGGCGGCTTTGCCCCAAATGAATTTATTTCCAGGGCAAGTTATGCCATGATGATTACAGATATTATCAGCACTATCACACATGACCCCTCTTTAGCTACCAAGTATATAGGGAATGTTTCCCCATTTGCTGATGTTAGGAATGATATTCCATACTTTAACGCAATCATGGTCTGCACCAGCAGGGGAATTATTGAGGTCAAAGGAGGTATCAGGCAAAATATTTTTAATCCTATGGGTAGTGTTTCAGGTGCAGATGCCTTGTTAGCCATAAGAAAACTCAAAGAAGAGCTAAAGATATTTTAAGGGCTATGTTTATGGATCGGATTAAAGATCTGAAAGATAAAAGGGGGAGTGATAAGCTCCCCTATTTTTTTAATAATAAGTTAAGTTTTTTACATCTGTGCCTTTTTTTCATTTTTCTGTTTCTGACTATAAATCTTCTTACAAAGCCCTGTTTAGCTCAGGAGATAAAAGAGACTATAATTGATGAGAGAATAGTAACAGGAACAGGGATAATCTTTAAGGAAAATATCGCCGGTGCTCGAAATGAGGCTATATCCCAGGCATTTATAAAGGCCATTGAGGAGTATCTTATTCAAAGACTGGGGTCTCAGGGTATGGCGAATAATTTTCAAAGATTGGATGAAGAAATACTATCAAGGACAAAGGAGGAAATACAGGATTATCAAATAATTTCTGAATTTATGACTGATAGATATGTTAGGTTATTAATGAAGGTTCGGGTAAATAAAGCTGTATTAGAGCAACAACTTAAAGAGATGGGATTGCTGGGGATTGATGCTATCCAGATCGATGTTCTTTTCTTGGTTTCAGAGAAGAAGGAGGGTTTTCCAGTTATCTATTGGTGGGGTGATCCTTCTGGCCAGACATCACTCACCCAGACGGAGCTCACTCTCAGCCGGGTCTTTGAAGGGAGGGGCTTCAGGGTTATCAACAGATCTTTTTTCCCTCCCGAAGAAAGCTACGATGAGAGCATGCTAAATCCAAACTTGACAGATGAAGAAGCGGTCAAATGGGGTAAACTTTTATCTGCCCAGATAGTAATAGCCGGAGAAGCGAGTTTATATGAAGCATCAAGGGCATCGGTATTTTTAAAGGCTATAAAGGTTATGGATGGAATAATACTTGCGCAAGGTTATAGGGAAGGTGTATTGGACAGTGACCTTGAAGATGAAAGGGCTGCGATAGCGTTAGCTATTAATAGGTGGGCTAATGATATGATTTCACATATAATTGAGGCCCTTAAACCTGCCCAAAAGGGTATTAAGCAAATTCTTATAATAATAAAGGGTCTTAAGAGCTATGGAGAGCTTGTACATTTTAAAGAATTTTTAAAGAAAAATTTTCCTGAAATAAAATCAGTATTAGAAAAAAGTTTAACAAGAGGCCAGGTAAAGGTATCTGTGGAAGTAAGTGGAGATTCAGAAGGATTGGCAAAAAAAGTACTTAACCATTCCCAAAGACCTTTTTCATTTGAGATTAATGAGTTAAGCGACCAGGGATTTACAGTGGTTATAAAATGACTGTTCCTAATCTGATTACCATCTTAAGGATTCTTCTTGTCCCGATTTTTATAATCTATATGATCAATGATAGGGCCTTAGCATCTCTAATCATTTTTATTATTGCCAGTATCAGTGATGCCCTGGATGGCTTTATAGCCAAGGTTTTCCATCAAAAAAGTAATTTGGGGGCATATCTTGATCCCTTGGCTGACAAAATCCTCCTTATGTCTGCCTTCATAACATTAGCGATATTGAAAATGATTCCACCGTGGTTAGCTGTTTTAGCTATAAGCAGAGATGTCATTATTTTGCTCGGGGTTCTGATACTCTATTTGAACCGCTATCCAGTAAAAATTCATCCTTCACTTTTGAGTAAGGCAACAACATGTATACAGATAGCCACCATTTTAATTGTATTATCAAATGGTTTTCTATATGTAGAATTTCTCAAAATATACTCTTTCTGGCTGGCGGCCATATTCACCATTGCTTCAGGACTTCAATATATCAGGGCTGGAATGATTATTTTAAGTAAGGGTGTGAATAGGGATTTTGCTTGACATAACAATAGGAGGATTGATAGATATTTCTTTAATAGGCGCGTAGCTCAGGGGGAGAGCGCTACCTTGACACGGTAGAGGTCACGGGTTCAAATCCCGTCGTGCCTACCATGAAAAAATCAATAACTTAGAGGCTGATTGAAAAAATCAGCCTCTTTTTTTCTCTCCCGGCCACATTCCATAGGATAAATGAACAAAAGATCAAATCCAGCTAATCATATAAAAATATTGTAAAAAATAGGCGACAATATTTTAATAACATTATAATGTTATTTTAAAATCTTTAATTCTTCTTACTTATACCAAGAAATTTTATAAAAAGATAAGTGGTGTTGAAAAAAAGCTTTACCATAACCCGTTACTTTTAACTCTTGTTAATTCCATTAACACAGTAGAGGCTGATTTAAAGCTCTTTTTCAGGGAACTTGAAAGGATCGGAAAAGGCGATATTAAGACAGAGATTTTTAAGCAAGCAATAGAGGAACTCTGGGAGGAATTAAAACAAGAGCCTGAGTTCATCTTTGAAGATAATAGAAAAATAAAAACAAATGAGAAGGTCTTTAACAACATAAAATTAAAAGATGTTTTAAAGTGTGTTTACAATTCTGACAGCCCTGGCGAGATTGAAATTTCCTTCAGACCATCAGATAAAAAACAGGTGGCTTTTAAACTAACTACGTCTGATAAACATTTTGCCCTGAGTAAAACAGGAGATATACCCAGTTGGCTGAAAGACGAATTAGATAGATTTAATGTCAATCATCAATTTGAGGAAGAAGGATTTTTTGAAAGAATAAATAGGGATGACTCACCTATTAATATTTTGATGGGTTCTCGTGCCTTTTACGAGGGATGGGATTCTAACCGACCAAATATTATAAATTTTATCAATATAGGCATGGGGACGGATGCGAGAAAATTTATTCTTCAATCAGTTGGTAGAGGAATAAGGATTGAGCCCATACTTAATAAACGAAGAAGGCTTTTAGAACTTTATAACAGTAAAGAAATCCATGATGAATTGTTTAGTAAAATAAAAGACAATGTCTTACCTTTAGAGACATTATGCATTTTTGGCACTAATAGGG
>CAYTDY010000027.1:0-14344 GCA_964436665.1 uncultured Desulfobacteraceae bacterium | reverse complement strand
GGTCGGAGGAGGAAGAGGGCGGTTTGCCATTGATATATTGAGCCGCCTGAAGGAGAAGCACCCGGATGTATTTAAGCAACTGAGTTATATTCTATTGGATATCAGCTATCCCTTACAGATCTGCCAGAGAGAGATGCTTAAGGATTTTTCTGTTGAATTTATCACTGCCTCGGCAACCCACCTGCCTTTCAACAGCGGGTCTCTTCATAACAGCATAATTATTTCCAATGAGGTTTTGGCTGACCTTCCAAGTATCATTCCCACAAAAAAGGAAGATATCCCTGTTGATGTTCGGAATCTAACAATCAAGGCAAATATCAATCTAAAGGATGATTCTTATTTTAATGTAGGCGCTTTTCAGTTTCTCCTTGAGATTCATAGGGTTCTTTCATCTGGGGTAGTAATTATCATCGAATATGGTGTTGATAAGGATCCGAAATCCAGGACACTGGGGGGTAAAGGGGCTAACCATGTTGAGGTTGCCATAAACAAGAAAGACTTGAGTGCAGCAGCAGGCACACTCTTTTCTGAGGTTACTGTAGGCCTGCTAATAGATTTCATTGGAGAAAAGGCCCTCCATAAGATGATAAAAAAGTTGCCGGTTGGCCTTCCGAATGAGCTGATAAACTGGCTTTTTGACCTTGCCTGGATGACAGAGCATCTTCCACCAAAGAGATTGGGTTCAAAACTTCTCAACAGGATATTTCTGGAGGGAGACCATGAGGGGGAGGTTTTTTTAAAGAGGATAAAATATTGGCAGGAGAAACTGGTAAAAACTAAGGTTAACAATAGCTATGAAAAAATGTTTCTTGAGAATTTAGGTTCACTTTTTATTGCCTTTGGTGAGATGTTTGGCCGACAGGCGGCTCTACAGCTTTTTGAAGGATTTCAAAGACTTCACAAGTTGGGAACTAAGATTTTTTTTCAGAAGACCATGTATGCAGATCGGGATTATCTTGATAAAGGATACATAGATGAGGATTTCTTTTTTTTGCTCTGTCGAGTATAGGTCATCCAGGTATTCTAAATAGTTAGGATTTTATTATCCTCCATATCTTTTAAAATCCTGTTTACATCCTTTTCCGCCTTCTCTCTGCTAACATCGTATTTGTCCAGAAGGCTTCTTATTATATCCTCTTTTGAGTGGGTGCCATCACAAAGCCCAAAGATAAATGTAGTAGTCCGATTCATGAAATGGACCCTACCATTTTCCTTGTCATAGACAACCTTTTCATCTCCCAGGTTTCTGATATATAGATCTTTTTTTACCCTTGGATTCATCATCGAGAATTACTAAAGAGTTATAATCAGTTAAGTTTCCTCAGTTTTTGTTTTTAAATATCAAAACTATAAGGGTGTTGGCAATGTCGGTCAAGAAAAAACGATCACTCTTTTCCTCGACCTGCAATTCTACCAAAAGCGTAGACCTCTCATAACACGAGCCCCTCATTCATCACCTTTCCTTGAAAGGGTTTTATCAATAGTGGTGTAATAATAAGACTTTTCTGGACCGATAGCGAAAATTCGAATGTATTCGTCTGATTTGTAGAATGTATCAGGCACCTTCAATTTTACTTGCCAGGTAGCATTAGAAAGCATCTTTAGCGCCAAAGTGGCTGGTCTCCTATTGGCCTTTTCAAATCGTTCACACCTTTTTTCTTTTAGAAGATTTGGTACAATATACTCAGTTTTTTGCTGAGGAGTTACCATTTCTACCCACAATGTTTTTGCCCCTGGTGGTGTTTCACCTGATACAATAATATCATCTTTTTCACCTGCCATAATGGAAACCTTCATGGGCTTTGGCTGCTTCAACTTACATGCAGGATCGCCAAGAAGAATATATTGTAATTGTTCTTTTTGAACAAATGCAGGCAAATGAAGGTACTGCCGCTCTCTTTCAGGAACAGCATTGGCAAGTTGCCGTGCAAATTCATCTTCCTGCATCATTACAATTACTGATAGTTTCCCTTCCCGGTAAAGTTTGCGCTGAATATCTAAAAAGAGATTACCTATTGTGGTATGTGTTTTCTTAAGTTGGGCTGCCAATGCTTTGGTGAAAAAGTAATTTGTAAGGGGATTTGTAGCACCGGAGGCTGAAATAACTGCAATTGGACCACCTGGATGCGTGACAAATGCTTCTGCCAGAGAATGCCCCTTCCCCTTTGGCACATTAAACTTTCCTGAATTGCACCCTAACATAATGAGCGGTCCAATAGGGGTAATCGATTTAATTTGAGCGACATCATCAACTGATAAAAATATATCCTTTTTATTATAAATTGTCGGGGTAACACTTCGAAATGAACCATGCGAGACAATGAGCGACATAAACGCCGGGTCACTTATTTCATTTAAAAATATAGTCGGCTGCTCAGGGGGATATGCGCTGAATACAGAATCAGGATTGCCGCTAATAATGAAGGTATCCAGCCACCTTGGTAACATTTTTGTCGTAAAATAGGTGGTTATGCCATGCATTTCGGTATTATATAATTTCGCTCCACTCCAGATAAGTGTTCGAAACCATGAGGGTTTGAGTGGTTGAGTCTTATAGTTGAGTATTTTAGCTATCTGGGTTTTAAGTTGAGGTTCATCCTGCACTGGTAAACGTCCGACTGGAATTTCTGGTGAACCATCTTCGTCTAAATCTCCATATAATGAGTCAGTTAAAATTGAAACAGTTTGTTTTCCTCGATCAAAAGGTACTGTGAAGCTCGGGATATGCCACTCGGCGGGAGCTTCATTTTTTGCAGCGCAATCTCCTATGAGCAAGATGTATTTGCATAAGCCGTCTGAAACCCTGGTTTGTGCTTTGATCCATTTTTTGATGTCGGCCGGTGTGGGAGTGTTATTCCAGGTGCCGATAATAACATTAAATCCTTCGTTCTCGCGTTCGGTTTTCCAGTAAGCAAGGTTATCGGCAAAGATACTGCGGGTTATAACAAGATAAATGCCAGAGTCACTTTGCGCAATGGCGTGTTGAGTTTCTGATTGTGGCCTGAATACGAAAAAAGAGGCTGCGGTCAGCAAAAAAAGAATCAGTGAGACGATATAGCACCATTTTTTCTTTATCAAAGTGAGAAATATGCCCAGACTCACAACAAACATAATAATGCATATTACCTGATGTATTCGTAGTCCGGAAATCAATTCCGGTCCGGGCGGCGTGCCTCTAAAAAATTCTTGGATAAAACGATGGGTGGAAAAGATTATCCCGTACCATAGCATCAGATATTTTCGTAAATCCGATTTTTTATTAAAGACCCATTGCAATATGACAAATGCAGTAAGTTCACCTATCATGCTGTATATCTGGGTCGGATGAACTAAGGTGCCAAGTTCTTTGGAGTAAATTGCCCATGGCACCGTTGTTGGCGCCCCATAACAACAACCATGGCACAGGCAACCTATTCTACCAATAGCATGAGCAAGGGCCAGGCCAGGAGCAAAACATCCTGCACACGACCAGAATGGTTTTCCGGCGATTTTTACGACTATGAGGCCCGCTGCCATCCCTGCCGGGATACCCCCCTGCCATGCTAATCCTCCCTGCCAGAACGCAAGCGCTTGCGGCAAATCATATATAAATAGCCGGGGGTTATTAATCAATACACTTAAAATTTTTGTTCCTAACAGCCCTCCATATACTGCTGCAGTAATAATCATAACCGCAACAGGAAAAATAACGCCGTTCTTTGCAAGATTATGCACTATCAGGATGGAGGCGACAAAGAACCCTATAAAGCCCCAGGTCCAATAACTCATAATAAAATCTAAGATAAATTCTGCCATTCTATCATCAGATTAATGGCAATATGTATGGTGCATGGCCATCCTATGCCGCTGGTAATACGGGTAATAACCCCAAATAATAGCCCAAGCCCCATAACGGCCACAAGAAAACTGGTATGACCCCAGAATGCTGCCCCTAAATGCAGATGAAAGGCAGTGTAAAGACAACTCTGGATTATTATTCCAAAAGGGGCTCCAAATCGGGCAACTGCAACGGGCTGGATTATACCCCTGTATGACACTTCTTCTGTTGCACCGGTAAGCATTGCTTTTATGAACGCAATAATCATAAACCATAACAGCCCTTCTGAAACAGGAAGTTTAACTGACATTACAAAATATATCGCCCAAATCCAGGTTCCTGCTGCAATGGCAAGGAGTACAATCTGCCCCGTATACCCAAGAGAATCTTTACGCCAGTTGCCAAATGAAAGGAGTTCAAATGATGTTCTTTTTCCGGCTACCCAAAGAAGGAATGCTAATACCGTAACTACGAACACTAAATGTGAAACAAACAAAAAAAGATATGCCCGGACATTATCCGCATGGGCTAAGGGCCATTGTACAAGACCAAGGTATCTAAGAAAAACAAAAAGCCAGAATCCTATCGCAAAAGCACTTACAATCTCCCAAACATTGCGCGATTGTTCATTGGTTTTTCTCTCTTGAAGGTAAAACCAAATCCAGATGCTTACAACCAAGGCTAGGGCTATGGCCATTCGCCAGGGAATGCCTGGAGTGTATGTCAGTAAATGAAAAAACATACCAAACACAACTATGAGCGCTATTGCCTCAATGATTTCTAAGGGGATTATGTTGTGCTTGGAGGTCAAAATTGTAGCCAAATGAGCTGACGATCGTTTCCCATATCATAGAAAACCAGGACAAGAGAATAACTGTGTCCTGAGTTGTGGTTTGATTCTAAGTTATTTTTGATTCAGGCCTTTAATCCCTTGGGATTTGCGTTTGCGCCAGAACCACACGGCAATTGAGAATAAAGCGAGGAAGAGGGGCGCCAATGCTCTGGCAAATGAGCTTACTTGAGAGATACCTGTACTGTCTCTTTGCATTGGCGTGCTGCCGCAGAAGGCCTTGGCAGCCACAACTCTGATCCGCAAAGTGGCCTGGTCCGTACCGCCATTGCCATCAGACACCTGAATCGTCCATTGGTTCAAGCCAACGTCACCAGAACCGGGCGTGCCGGACAAGGCGCCGTCAGGAGCAATGTTCAGCCAGGCAGGTCCGGTCACCTTTGAGTAGGTTAGAGGGTCACCGTCTGCATCTGTGGCAGAACCAGCAAGTGTCTGACCTGTGTAGGGAGTATTTTCTCTGGCATCAGGCTTGGTAATTGGATCTGTAGTGAATACCGGAGCCACATTAGCTGGTGGTGTAAAACCAGATGAAATTTTCCACCTGGCCTCAAGTGGAGTATCTTCGTTTACGATTCCGGTAGATTCGACTGTAGCGCCTGATATAAGTATATGAAACTTATCACCATTGGAAAGTGTATAAGTTTCATCGGTTGGATCTGGCAGGTTCTTGAGGTTAGCATATCTTATACCTGCTTCGGCAAGATATTGAACCTTATTAAAATTATTGGCATTAAGCTCACTGAAGGTAGATGTTATTGTCATTGATAAGATACCAGCGCTGAGCACTGAAACCATCGTTATGGTTATAATCAAAATTATGAGTATTGCGCCTTTTTGATTTAAATTATACATAATTTACTCGTAACTACTCAGGTTAAAAGTTCAGGCGTGAACCTTGAACCAAACAACCTGAGTAGTTACATTTACTCAATCAATTTATACATAAAGACCCGATTGACGAATTCCGAAGGAATATCATCTGCTCCTTTTAATTCCAGTGTAATCTCAATCATAGCCGTAGAAGGTAAATAAGCCGTAGAAGGTGAAGGGTCATTATATGAATCATAGTATTCTAAATTAAATGAGTTTACATTGTCAGTTAAGATATCTGTAGAGATTAAAAGTGGATTGTTTGCACCAGCCCAAGAAATAGTATGCGTTACGCCAGGATCACGCGTGAATGTTATTGATGTCGCTGTTCCTGAAGAGATAGATGTGATTGCACTAAATTCTTTTACAAGCCTGGATATGGTTATTTGACCTTTTTGTGCTGTTGTTGCGGTTTTCTTTGAAAATACAAATCCTTTGGAAATTTGAACTAGAAGCATTCCTGCTATAGCACCAATAATACCCACAAGAACCAAAGATGCGATGACTTCAATAAGGGTAAATCCACGATTGTTGCAATTCTTATTTTTCGCCATAATTTTTTTAGTCTTCACTCGTAAATAGGGCTGTCAAGGTTTCGCCAAGATCATTTTGAATTACGACTTTGAGGATATTTTCGGGATCGCCTATGACAATATCTTCCTCTTGATTGGTGGATGGGTTAAATTTGATATACTTATTTTCTACGACAGTATAGGTTCCATAGTTTAATACATTGATGTTATCCTTCAAAACGGGAAGTTTGCCATTTTCAGTCCATGTTACAGTACCATCAACAACAGTTCCAGCTTTTGTAGTTGGCCATGTAGGTTCAGATGCACCACTTGTTCCGGCTGTTGTACATCTATAGCGATGTCCGTTTTTAGTAGTTGGAATAACAAAGTTGCCCATGGAATAGGCTGTCAGCCCAGCCCAATCTGGGGGAGTATCCTCAGTCCATGTTACGCTTCCATCTGTCACTGTACCTCCAGCAGTAGGTGGCCATGTGGGCTCTGATGCAGCGCTTGTTCCAGCCGTTGTGCATCTATAAAAATGCCAATTTTTTGTAGTTGGAATAACAATGGCGTCTATGGAATAACTCGTAGATGCCTGCCATATTGTATGATTGTTGTAGTCGGCTGTGATGTTTTCCATAGCCTTATGAAGCTCAAATACTGAGTTTAACCTGGCAATTGGCGTACCACTCTCCGTGAAAGCTGAACCAAAGTATGTGTACACCAGCGCCCCCAGAATTGAGGCAATAATTAGAGATATGATGATTTCCAGTAGGGTAAAACCTGGTTGGCTATTTTTTAATAACGATTTCATTTACTCAATGAAACCCGTATTTTTTGTTACCGTAATAGTTTCGGAATTACCGGCACCGTCAGAAAGTATGATGCTCTGAGTGGTAGTGCCAGGGCTGCCCCATTCATTGAAAGTAACCGTAGCCAGTCCTGAAGTGATGGAGATGCCTGACGGTAGATTATGAGTAGGGGAATCCTCATTGGGGAGATTTACCGGGGTCGTTTCAGTACCATCAGATTTATCTATCTTAGATAAGGTGTAATGATCAGGAGAGCCGGATGAAAAAGTAATTCTCCAGGAGAAGATATCATTGGCCAGGGCCATATACTGGGCATAGCGGAGATGAGCCTTGATTATCCCGGTTTCACTGCTCAGTTCCGCCCTAATATTTGTGCCTCGGCTTACAACGAATGCCGTGATGATTCCCAAAATAATTAATACTGCGATCACTTCGAGCATGGTGAAGCCATGATTCTTTTTGAAGGCGATATTCATCTCTGGTAGAATATGTATTCTCAAAATGACCCTGGCTTCCATCAGCTTATGATTTTGAGTGTTCTTTGACAAAATTATCCAACTTTTTAGACAATTGACCTTTTAGGCCATAGAATCTAAGCCTGGTCTCGTAGATGAGATCCTTTAGAATCTCTTTAGAACCCACAACCTCAGCTACCACCCGTATCTTATCATCTAAAAAAGGGAATTGCATGGTCATATCCAGACGTGTCCCTTTCTGAAACTTACGATTAGTTGTAAGGAGCATTCCTCCCTTGCTTACATTTTTAGTTTGAGTAAGGTCATAGTTCTTATCCTCTTTCTGTATATGATAACTTACGACAATATTTGCATCGCCTCTTATGTATTCTCTTCTATCCCGATCGCCATATTCTTGCATTTTACCCCCCCCTCAGGCCTATGATAGTTACCTACTTTAAATTTGCCTTGCTATATTGCCACACTGCCAAATCTTTTTTCCATACATTTAAAATTGCAAAATCTCAATATGATAGTACAGTTCCGAAGAGTAAATCACGGGGCTGAGGTACTGGCCTTGCAGGGGCGCGGAGAAAGCAGGTATCAGAACAAAGGATTTTAGGCTATGGGTAATTTGTTAAAAAGGAATAAGCCCCAAAAACTCAAATTACAAAAAAAGGGGCAGCATTAACACACTGCCCCAAAAGCTGGCGCGAATTATTTTATAGTTCCCCAATTTTTCCAGCCTATGCTTGGATCATCTTTATGATTATCGTGCCCATCTGCCCGGTGTTGTGTTGGTGGAAGCGGTTCTAGTTAGTGCAACGGCTTGGCTTCCAAAATCGAGTGTTCCACCAGCTACGGTAGCAGCTACAGACCAACTATAATCAGCTCCAAGGTCGGTACTCACTGCAGCAAAGGTAGTGGCATCGTCCACCCACCCAGCAGTAGAAATTTTTATGTTAGCCCACGTTAGGGCTTCCCTCCCGTTGAGCTCCGATATGCCAGCATCTATTGCTCTATTCTCGGCATTAGCAGTCAAATCGACATATCTGGGTATTGCCACTGCTGCCAGGATACCCAGGATGATCAAAACAGCGATTATCTCGATCAGTGTAAAACCCTCTTCGCCTTTTAAATGTTTTTTCTTTTTTTTCATTTCCTTTTCTCCTTTCTTTGTTGATTTTCCATTATATTACGCATAATCTATGTTGATACTTAGTTGATACTTGAAACATCGGAAGGTGTCGGAAATTAATGGTGTCAATTAGTAACATTATCCTCTCTAAAAAATTACAGATAAATCCTCAAATTGTATATATTACAAAGGCCTTTATGTCAATTTTATTTGTTTATCCTTTTCCAAAGACTCGTATGTATTTCATAAAGTAGTCATGCCTTAGCCTCGGCCTACTATTTGGGTCAAATCCCACATTGGTAAAAATATGGCTAAGGCAAAAAAGCCTACCACAGCGGCAAGTCCAACCACAAGTATTGGCCCGATGGCCTCGGATAGTCGGGTCGTAGCGTATTCCACCTCATCGTCGTAATGTGCTGATACCTCATGGAGCATATCGTCCAGCCTCCCTGAAGCCTCACCGATGGCCACCATATTGATTACCATGGGGGTAAAATACCTTGCAGATCTTAGAGGCTCTGCAAGGCCTCGTCCTCCTTCAAGCTGATCCCTGATCCGGTCGAATTCCCTGGAAATGGCAGCATTTCCAATAGTTCCAGACAAAATCTTAATGGAGTCAAGTACGTGTATCCCGCTCCTGTACAGAATGGCAAAAATGCTGGCAAAGCGGGCCATGGCAGCATTGACAAAGAGAGGGCCAAAGATAGGGAGTTTCAGAACACAGGAGTCCCTAACATATTTGCCTTGCTCTGTGCTGAGATAATAGGCCAGGATCCCTATCGCGGCAATTACCGCTCCAAGGATCAGAAACCAGTAATTAGACAAGGTTTGGTATAATAACATGCAGATACGGGTGGGAAGGGGTATTTCTATGCCGGTACTGACAAGTATCTTAACAAATTTTGGAACAACAAAGGTAAGCAGGATGAAAAAGGCGGCAGCTAAAAAAACAACCACCAGGATTGGATACTGAAGCGCTGATTTGATATCCGATTTGATCTTATGCTCGTGCTCTAAAATATATATAAGCCGGCCCATGACATCCGGCAGTTCCCCGCTCGATTCCCCGGCCCGGACCATACTACAGTAAAAAGGAGAGAATGTGGAAGGGTGTTTTATAAAGGCATCATAAAGGCTGGAGCCCTCCTTGATGTCCATGGTCATGGCGCCTATGATTTTCTTGAGTTTTAAATTTTCTGTCTGGTCTTCCAGCACTCGCAATAAACTGAGTATGGGAATTCCTGCCTGGATCATGGTTCGAAACTGTTTGGTATAAAGGATCAGATCAGTGGTCTTAATCGGGGTAATGCTTTCGTTGATCTTGGACCATGTGAAGTTCCCCAAACTCTCTCTTTTCTCTGTGACCCTGGATGGGATGTATCCCCGCTCGGTTAATATATCAGCCGCCATTTCGACTGAATCGGCTTCAATCACACCGGATACCGTATTAGCGCTTTCGTTTATGGCCTTGTAGGAAAATTTTGGCATCTTTAACTCATCACCGCTAATGCTGCTTCCTCGAGAGTTGTGATTCCCTTCAGCACCTTGTCGGCAGCATCCTCCTTTAAGGTTCTGAGCCTTCCTGCCTGATGGGCGGCTCGAGTGATCTCCTGGGCTGATTTCCTTTTTAAAATCATGTCCTGTACCATTTCATCAATAACCAGGACTTCGAATATGCCTGTTCGCCCTTTATACCCCGTACCCATACATTGAAAACATGCCCTGCCTCGCTGAAAATCGGCTCCTTGGGCCTTGTCCAGTCCCCAATGGGCTAAGACCTCCTCAGGAGGCCTGTAGGGCTCTTTACAGTAGGGACAAATTTTCCTTACCAAACGCTGAGCAAACGATACAAGCATCACAGAAGAAACAAGAAATGGCTCTATTCCCATATCTAATAAACGTGTGATGGCGCCGGCGGCATCATTGGTGTGCACCGTGCTCAAGACTCGATGTCCGGTCAAGGCAGCCTGAACGGCAATTGTGGCCGTTTCACCATCCCGGATTTCCCCAACCATGATTACATCAGGGTCTTGCCGAAGTATAGATCTCAGCCCGCTCGCAAAGGTCATACCTGCCATTCGGTTCAACTGGATCTGCCGAATTTTTTCTATCCTGAATTCCACCGGATCTTCAAGGGTGATAATATTAATATCAGGCTCATTGATCTTCTTTAAGATGGAGTATAGGCTGGTGCTCTTACCGCTTCCAGTAGGCCCGGTACTCAGAATCATGCCGTAAGGCTTGGTAATCATCGATTCGATTTTATCCATGTCACCCCGGGACATACCGAGGCGGTCCAGTGTGTAAACGCCGGCACTCATATCCAGCAAGCGGAGGACCAGGTTTTCACCGTAGATGGTTGGTATCGTGGAGGCCCTGATATTGATCTCCTTGTTATCCATCTTGATAGTAAATCTTCCATCCTGTGGGATTCTTGATACGGCGATATCTATACCTGCCAGGATTTTTAGCCTGGATACGATCGGCAGGAACATGGACTTCTGTGGTGCAGGCACTTCATGGAGCCTTCCATCCACCCGGAACCTGACCTGAACATAGCCCTTTTCAGGACTGATATGAATATCACTTGCCTTTTCGCGAACGGCCTGGGAAAGGATAGAATTAACCAAACGGACAACAGGGACCTCTTCAGCCATATCATGGAGTGAGCTTACCTCAACATCCTCTATGGTTGTCTCTATCTCAGTATCTGTATCATACTGTACTTGCTCAATGCTCTCCAGGACACCATCGAGATCTGAATACGCTCCATAAAGGCTACCAGACATCTGGTTTAATTCCTGCTCGGTGCATATCACAGGCTCGACTTCGGTATTCGCCAGCACCTCAATGGTATCTATTGCTTTTATGTCTAAGGGATCGGTCATGGCTATTACAAGGAGTTGCCCCTTTTTTCTTAATGGCACCAGTTGATATTTCTGGGCTATATCTGCTGGAATAATCTTTGACAGCTCAAGATCTACAGGATATTTATCCGGTCGGTATTTTGCGACCTTTAACTGCCTGGAGATCAGCTCCACAATTTCAGATTCACTCACGATGCCCTGGCGAACCAGAAACTGCCCCAACTTTAGACCGGATTTCTTGTGATCCACCAGGGCCTGCCCGAGCTGTTCTTCAGTCAACAGACCGACTTCAAGGAGCATCTCTCCCAATCTCTTTTTTTTCCTCAATTGTTATCCTCCCAGGTTATTTCTACCTGATTGCATATTCCTTTTCAGTTAACTTCGGAAAAAAGGACGGTGCCTTCCTCCCATTGCTTAAGGCTCTGCGGGCCTGAGGGAATCATTGCCGGCAGTAAACTCATCATGCTATAGCACGATTTTTTATCCAAAAAGTTACTTTGGAGGACGATGGCGAATTTCAAACCATTCCGCTTATTATAGTATGGAATTATGCGTGCTGGTGGTGCGTCTTTTGGATATGCCCTCAAGAATTCGTAGGCCTTTTCAAGCTTCTCCTTTTCAGCAACCTGGATCCACCAGCCCTCTGGCAAAGGGTCGGGCGTGATAGGAATAGCTGGGAAATTAACTATATCACTAACCTGGATTATATCCAAATTCTTTATATGTGGGTTTACAAGAGCCACAGGCTTCAGGTACTTAAAATTAAAGCTCCCGTAGATTTTGCTGATCATAGCCCCAACGGTATCACCCTCTTTTGCGGTGATCTGCCCCAAAAGCCTGGGGAAACTTCTTTCCTGAATAAAGGCCTTAATTGACTTTTCAGATCCTGTTCCAGTTAGATCTTTATATAAGGCATTGGCTGAGGCCTTTGTTAATGTTTTGGGTGTGGCCCCAGTGGTTGACTTATATAACGCCAACAGATTTGGGCTTATCTTTACAGTGACAACCTGGATGTCTGTAGATACTTCGTGCGTTTGAGCCAATACCCGGTTTGAATCTTTCCATCCCCAGGGTACCTGCGATTTAAATGGCCAAGGTGATAATATTAACAGGGAAGACACTGCCACCAAGCCAGTAAGGGCGATAGCCGTGGCCAATTGCCATTTTTTTGATTGCTCTGGAAAAACCCTCTTTGCACAAGTATGGGCTAATGACCAGCCTGCTCTGGAACGATTTTGAATGATCAAGGCCAGAATGATCCGATGACACAGATGTATAATCTTTCTCGGATATCCCTTCGTGGCTCTATAAACGGACCATATGGCCGGATAACTGAAAAGCGAAGAGCTATCAATACTATCACTTACTTTCTTAAGGCGGAACCGGATCATTGCTCTTGTATCATGGAAATTTAGAGGCCCTAGAAAGTGATAAAGGTTAATTCGATCAGCAAAGTTGGCATGCTTTTTAAGTGTTTTTTTAAATTCTTTTTGTGCAAAAATAACTATTTGAAGTAATTTATGATCATTTGTTTCGTAATTAAGTAACTCTCGCAGGATCTCCAGGCAGAAGTCGGGAATTTTTTGCCCCTCATCTATAATTAGGATAATAATTTTTTGCTCACCCACGCCACGACTAAAGAGATATTCTTTTATGCTCTCCTTGATTTGCCATTCGCTGATGTCGGTTCCAGATTTTGACCTCCAAAACATGCTTGCAAGGGTGGATAAAAACTCTAAAGGGTTACTAAAATATGGATCAAATATGAGGTAAGTTTCTACCTTTTCTTCCCCGGAAAATTTGCGAATAAGCTGACGGCATAGAGTAGTTTTTCCTGTCCCCACATCACCGATTACTACATTTAAACCCCTGCGTAGACGCAAAGAGAGCTCTAGTTTTTGGAGACATCCCAGGTGTTTCAGGGACTCGAAAAAAAACTCGGGGTCGGGGGAGTTAGAAAAGGGTTCTTTGGTAAGATTAAGAATTTTGAAGTAATCCATTTTTTTTATTGCGTCTTGGAAAACCACGTCCTCTGGGCGTTGATTTTTTACTCGGAATGTGGCTCTTTAGGGCCTGATAGCCTTTCAGATGGGGGTACTTCTTTTATCCGCTTTCCAGACTCCTGCGCTTCACTTACCACCTGCCTTTTCAAGATATGGGGTGTAATGAAGATGAGAACTTCCTCCATTTTATCACTTTTACCTTTATTTTTAAAGAGCCATCCCAAAATTGGCACGTCCTTTAGCCCAGGCACGCCACTATCAGATTCTGATTTTATACTCTTGGTCAGTCCTGAGATGACGATTGTCTCACTATGCTTCACAATCAGATTCGTTTCGGTATGCTTTTTAATGATGAAAGGATTTCCTTCCACCGTACGGGTAGTATCAACTTCGTCTTTTTTGACCATTATTTTCATTTTCAGATTTTTGCCATCAATTACATGAGGAGTAATCTCCAGCCTGAGAACAGCATCCTCAAATCTGACATATCTGTTGCCCTCTTTATCTGTCGCCACATAGGGCACCCTTTCCCCATTTTCGGTAAAAGCCATCTGGTTATCGAGAGTGGTAATTGAGGGGCTGGAAAGGATATTGAGCTTGCCCTCTTTTTGAAGGGCCGAAAGCTGGATATTCAAGAGATGCCTCCCGATTTTTTCAGACACAACACCTACTGTTAGGCCTGTTCCAGAGCTGAGATCGGCCGGAAAATTGCTGGCCATTCCAGAGGTAGGATTAACACCTGTGTTTAGAGAGATCCCCGTAACCCCTCCAGTGTTCGCCCCGGGGGTGATCCAGTAGTTTCCAGCGTGATATAACCCTCCCCACTGAATCCCCAGCTCCCGGGCCGTATCCCTGGTAGTTTCAACAATATTGGCCTCTATCAGGATCTGGAGTGTGGGTCTATCCAGCTTTTCGACCAGAGAGATCATCTTGGCAATATCGTCCCTGATGGCCTGTATAATCAGGGAGTTGGTGTGTTCATCTACCATCACCGAGCCCCTTGGTTTTCCCTCTTTGTCT